>JBNMHH010000122.1:0-6207 GCA_050872665.1 Helicobacteraceae bacterium | reverse complement strand
TGCTATGATGAGTTGCTAAGGGGCGCAAAATGAGTGGCGAATCTAAAAGCAATAAATCACGCAAAATCCCACGCAAATCGCCACGCGATTCACGCGAATCCCACGAATCCCACGACTTTTTTATTTACGGCAAACAGCCCTGCCTTTTTGTGCTAGAAAATCATAGCGATTTGATTAAGGAAATCTATTTTGGCAAGGATATTGATAGGGCGTTGTTTGCGCGGTTTGCGCGGTTGAATGCGCCCATAATCCGCGCGGACGCTAAAAAAATGCAATCACTTGCCAAAGGTGGCAATCATCAGGGCTTTATTTTACGCGTGGTGTGGCAAAAAAGCGACATTACACACATAAAAAATCTGCGCGATTTTAGCAAGATTGTCGTGCTGGTGGGGCTTAGCGATGTGGGGAATATCGGCGCGATTTTTCGCACTTGCCTTGCTTTTGGCGTGGAATGTGTGGTTTCAACCACCGCGCTAAATCTAAGTGGCGTTGCACGAAGCAGTAGCGGGGCGTTTTTCAGTGTGCCACATATTATTTATAAGGATTATTTGAGCCTTGCAAATGAGCTAAAAATGGCGCATTTTAGCCTACTAGGCGCGGATATGGGCGGGGCGAATCTAAGTGCTGATTTTCACGCCCCGCAAAAATGGGCGTTATTTTTAGGCAGTGAGGGCGAGGGAATCCCTAAAAAACTATTAGCGCGAATGGATTCAACACTAGGCATAAAAATGCAGAATTTTGATTCGCTAAAAGGGTTAGATTCGCTAAATGTCAGCGTAGCCACGGGAATTTTGATACATAATCTAGTGCAAATAAAATAAAATTTAAGCTCAACTTTAGTGAAAGATAATTAGAATTGCGGAATTATTTTGGAAAAACAAAGGGCAAATTTTGAAATCAAATAAAAGTAAAATCATAAATCCACAAGTCGCTAAGATTTACCTAGCCCACGCACTTGCGGGGGGGGGGGAAATGCACCTCTTTATTTAACCCATTACCAAACACACGAATATCAAACTCACGAATCTATAATCCAAAAAATCCTAATTTTATGGCGATTTACGCCCCACGCTATTATTAAGGCATTGAAAATGCTAGGGCAACCCAAACAAAATAAATCAGCACGAATTGCAAATCTACGCCTCCACGCCGTCATTGCGAGATTCGGCAAAGCCGAATCGTGGCAATCCACTCCCCACACCACTTTTAAAGGAATCCAAATGCAAACTTAAATCTTAAATTTTCACGCATTTAGATTCGCGTGTGTGGTAGAAAAATCGTGGCGGTAGAGATTCGCCCAAAAGGGCGTAAAAATTAAAACAAAGGATAAAAAATGGCAAAAGCAAAAGTAAAGCATAGAGGCGCGGTAAGAGGCGATAATAGGAAAAGGTGTGGTGCTGGTAGGACATTGGCACAACGATTAGGCGATAAAAAACGGCGCAAATAAGGAGGCAAAAATGGCAAAGTATAGTCCAAAGACAAAATTAAGACTCATAGAGTTAGTAGAGGATAGTAGCGTTTATCTGGGCGACATTGATACAAGCAATATCACAGATATGAGTAAGCTTTTTGAAAACAGCAAAAGAACTGATTTTAGCGGGATTGAAAAGTGGGACACTTCAAGCGTGGAAAATATGGAGAGTATGTTTGCTTCAAGTGTTTTCAATCATAATATAAATGATTGGAATGTCTCAAATGTTATAAATATGCGTCATATGTTTGAATTTACGCCATTCAATCAACCATTAGATAAATGGAATGTATCAAGCGTTGAGGATATGGAGGATATGTTTTGTGGCTCAAAATTTAATCAAAACATAAACGATTGGAATGTTTCAAAGGTTACATATATGGGTTATATGTTTGGTAGCACTCCATTTAATCAACCTTTAGATAAGTGGAATGTTTCAAAAGTTACAAATATGCGATATATGTTTAACAAAACACCATTCAATCAACCATTAGATAAATGGAATGTCTCAAGCGTTGAGGATATGGAGAGTATGTTTTTTAATAATTCTCATTTTAATCAACCATTAGATAAATGGGACACTTCAAATGTTAATAATGTGCTTGATATGTTTTCTGGTGCAACTTCTTTTACGCAAAGCATTGAATCGTGGAATGTGTCAAACATTTCCGATGAATATATGGATGAAATGTTTAACAAATTGTCGCCTTTGCAATACAAAGAGTTAAAGCTACCTTCTTGGTGGGTTAAAAGATTTAGTAAGCCAAAATCTTCTACTTTTGAATCTTATGACTATTTTACCATTTCGGCAATTTTTCAGCAGCTTAAACTTGCATATATAGTAACCTATAATGATTATGGTGATTTTGAAAAACTTATAAAAAAATACCCTAGTAAAATTGCTGCAATGAAGGAACAAAGAAAATCACCAAATGGTATTTATAATGATTGCGCAATGGGATATAATCCTAATGAAATTGGCGTTTATGACTTACAATTTCTCATTGGTATGGATAAAGAAAAATGTAAGGAAATGTGCCAAAATGCACGCTTGGCAATAGTGGCAAAAACAAAGGGCGATAAAATCAGCGAAATTTTGGGAGTCTATGACACTATATTGGACGCTTTAGAGGCGATGCCCTATAAAAACGAGCAATGCTATTTAGGCTATCAGCCTATACTTAAAGCAAATGAAGTTGTGGGGAAGGATTTTAATATAGTTAAAAATGCTATAAAAATGATACCTATTAAACTTGGTTATTGTGGAGAAAGTTATAGCAGTTATTGGTGGGTTGAAGTTAATGATAAAGGCATTATCACTAAAATCATCAAAGCACTTGAAAATGAGGACAATAAAATAAAAGATGAGATAATGACATATAAAGATGATTTGCCAAAGGCAGATGATAAATGTCATTTTGAGTTTATAGAAATTATCATTTCTAAGGGTAGAGATTAGTAGGCAAATGGTGGCATTTTTAAATGCCACATAATGCGATTTAAAAATAAAATCTAAAAGGAGCATAAAATGGCAAAATATAATCCAAAATCAAAAGATGAATTACAAAAATTAGTCAATGATGAGAGTGTAAATTTAGGCGACATAGATACAAGCGCAATCACAAATATGAAAGATTTGTTTAAAGACTCAAATCGGAGTGATTTTAGCGGGATTGAAAAGTGGGATACAAGCAAAGTAACGACTTTTGTGAGTGCCTTTGAAAATGCTAAGCACTTTAATGCGGATATTAGTAGCTGGAATGTCAGCAGTGCTACAAACTTTGCGAAAATGTTTTGGAATGCTACGGCGTTTAATCAGCCTATCGGCGCACACTGGGATACGAGCAATGCCACAAGTATGATATATATGTTTTGCCAAGCTAAGCATTTCAACAACGGCGGACAGCCCTTTGGCGACAAATGGAAAATGGATAAAGTCAAATGGACTTGGCGAATGTTTTGGGGCGCAGAGAATTTCAATCAACCGCTAAATCACTGGAATGTCGCAAATGTCGAAAATATGCAAAGAATGTTTATGAATGCAAAGGCGTTTAATCAGCCCCTAGATTCGTGGAATGTGGCGAATGTCAAAAATATGGAGGAAATGTTTAACGGCGCAGAGAGTTTTAATAGAGATTTAAGCGCGTGGGGAGATAAGCTAGGCAAAGTGCAAGATATGAAGCGAATGTTTGCAAATACGAAGTCGCTTACGATAGACTTTTTAGGTGCGTGGAAAATACCGCAAAATTGTAATGTAGAAAATATCACAAAAGGCAGTGCGCTTGAATCTACCACAAAAACAACCAAACGCACCGAATCTAAACTAGCAAATTTTAACATTAGCGAGATAGATTCGGGCGTAGTTTGTAAAGCAGAGTGGAAAAACGATGAATTTTTAGGGCGGTGGTTGCCTAGCAATATCAAAGAGCAGTTTACAGTCTATTTGGCAAAATATGATGAAAACGATAAATTAGCAAAGGCGGATATAGATTCGTGGGAATTTGCATTTTGTGAGCTATTTGGATATTGCTTTTTGATAGAAAAGATAAGCGAGGACAAAGGCGGAATCGATGAAAATGGCATAAACAAAGAAAGAGAATTTAGCATTTTGCAAGAGCGACAAATCAAAGATTTTGAGGATTTTGATGATAGCAAAAGCGAGTGTGTTTATAGCAAAAATGACATTGAAATCCACTTTGCACCGCAAAGCATTTGGATAGTCAATAGCGCGAAATATAATAATAGCGAAACGATTCTAAGTATAGTCAATGCTTTTGTTTTGCTAAAAGCATATAAGGCAAAAATGCGCGAACTTGATGAAAAAGCAAAAAATTACAAAACCGCGCAGGACTTGCAGGAATCGCACGAAAATCTTTGCAAATTTGACTTGCACTCTTATCAAAATACGCCTATCGTGCAAAACGAGCTTGAATCCACGCTTTTAATCGAAGTGTGGCGCAAAATGTCAGATTTTTATCTGGTAGCACCGATACACGATGAACTAAAAGAAACGATTTTTCAAATCTCACAACTTGTCAGCACTCAAAAGCAAGATAAACTTAATATGATAATGCGCTGGGTGGCTATTTTGTCAGCTATCGCGGCGATACTCGCAGCTGTGCCTGTGGCGCAAAGTTTGCTAAATTAAAGAAGTAAAAATGAACTTTTTAAATAGATTCTTTGGCAGAGATTCAAAGGATTCAAAGCTAAATAGCGAATCGCAAATGCAAAATTCATCACAAAATATAAGCGATAAAGCTCCAAAAGAACGCAAGATTCGCAATTCAAAGGCGAATCTAAATATAGCCACGCCCAATCAAAGTGAAATGCAAAAGTGGATAGGACTTTGGAGTGAGCAATCAAATAGCCAAGAGAGTGCGCTACACAAGCTATTCCACCGCACTTATCCGCGAAACAACGATTTAGATGAAGTGCTTGTCAAAGTCGCTACGCTAAATGACTTTTATAGCACAAATATTTTTAATGTTTTTGCGGTGGCAAAGCATATTTTGGGTATTCCAAGCATTGATTTGCGTCTGCAAAGTGGCGATGAAAGCCTAGTGAATGAAATCGCAAATGTCATCGTCAATGGCAAAGCGAGGAATTTTTACTCTTTTGCGACAAAATTCTGCGCCCACCACAATGACAAGGATTACGCGATATTTGATAGCTATGTGGAGCAAATGCTTTGGCACTTTCAAAAATGCAATAGATTCGGCGACTTTGTGAGGGAGGATTTGAGGGATTATGCTAAATTCAAAAAGGCACTAAATGATTTTCGCACATTTTACACCCTAAAATGCGACTTAAAGCAATTAGATAGATATTTGTGGTTAGCTGGAAAATCACACTTTGCGAGGTATGGGAAGTGATGAATCTTTTGCGATTTGCCATAAAGATTCGCCTTTAATTGTTTATTTTATGCAAAAAATTGTAAGATTCGCGCTTTAAAAAATCGCATTAAAAAAAGGAAAAAAATGTTTGACACGCTTACAAATTCATTTAAAGGCATTGTTAGCAAAATCCGCTTCCAAGACGATGACAAGGCGTTAGCGCGGAGCTTAGATGAGCTAAAAAAGATACTACTTCGCAACGATGTCTATCACAAAGTCGCCAAAGAAATCATCGCGCAGATTGAGCGCGAATGCAAGGAGGCAAATGGTGGCAAGGGCGGAATCACGCGCGATGACTTTAGAAACGCGCTAGAGCATTCGTTGCATAGCGTTTTTAAGGGGAATTACGGCTTTACTTACGCGCCAAAACCGCCTACAATCGTGCTTATGGTGGGATTGCAAGGTAGCGGGAAAACGACTTCAAGCGCAAAACTCGCAAATTACTTAAAATTGCGCGGTAAAAAGGTGCTTTTGGCGAGTTGCGACTTGCAAAGATTGGCAGCTGTGGAGCAATTAAGGCAACTTGCAAAAGAAATTGAGGTGGATTTTTTTAACGAAAATATGGGCGAATCCGCTGAATCTAACGCCGATTCGCGCGAATCTACCACCAAAACCATTCTCCAAATCGCCAAAGATGCCATAAAATTAGGCGCGGATTCGCTCTATGATGTTGTGATTATCGACACGGCTGGGCGTTTGGCGATTGATAAGGATTTGATGAGTGAGTTACCAGCCCTAAAAAGCGCGGTAAATGCCAATGAGACGCTCTATGTGTTAGATAGCCTAAGTGGGCAAGACGCCGTGCGTAGCGCGGATACATTTAACCAAGAGATTGGCTTAAGT
>JBNMHH010000121.1:0-6258 GCA_050872665.1 Helicobacteraceae bacterium | reverse complement strand
GTCCAAATCTTTGCCTCTAAACCACGAGAAAATACCCACGCATAGCACACCAAAAGCACCGCTAGGAATGGTGATTTGCAATAGATTCACATATCCATCAAATCCCTCCAAATGCTTTACGCCCGGTGCCAAAAGCATAGCCGTTAGGCTCACTACCGCCACGCTCACAGGTGAGCAGATGATTCCCATTTGCGAAGCGATACTAGCCCCTGCCATAGGACGCTCAGGGCGGATATTGTTTTTAATGGCAATGTCATAGATGATTGGCATCATCGTATAGACAACATGCCCAGTCCCGCAAAGAATCGTCAAAAACCAAGTAACAAATGGCGCAAGAATCGTTAGAAACTTAGGATTGCGCCTTAAGATTCGCTCGGCAATTTGTAGCATAACATCTAGCCCACCGCTTGAGAGCAAAGTCGCACTCGCCGTAACCACGCAAAGAATGGTGAAAATCACATCGATGCTGGGTTTGCCCGGCTTGACATTAAATAAAAATGTTAGGACAAAAATCCCAATCCCGCCTAGCAATCCAAGAGCAATCCCGCCCTTTCTTGCGCCGTAAAATAGACAGATTAAAACGATTATAAGCTGAATGGCAAACTGCTTACCATCGCTTAGTGAAGTCAAAAAGTCCATAAAATTCTCCTTTGTTAAGATTATGTGTGTTTTTGGTAAAACAACGCAGAATTTTAAGACTATTTTCTTTAAGGTTTTCTTAAGTAGGGGGGGGGGGAATTTTAAAAAATATTGTAAAAAATGTAAAAATTTGGGTTATTTTATTATGAATATTTGCGAATCTTTAGCATTGCACGATAAAATCGCACAATGCTACGAAAAAATTTAAGTAGCGCGAATCTTAATCAATCACGCCACAAGCCATTCTAGCACCGCCACCGCCAAGTGCCGTTGGATTGTCGCTGTGATTATCTCCGCCAAAATGAATCATCAAAGCGTGTTTTTTGATTTCATTTAAATCCTTTAGTTTGGGCGCAAGGACGGGATTATTTGCGTTGCCGTCTTTATCTACAAAAAGTGCGGGTAAATCGCCTTTATGTCCTTTGTCGTCCCAAGGAAACGAATGATTTGTTGTTTTTTCTGGGTCCCAATGTCCTCCTGCTTTCATTCCTAAGCCTTTGTTTGTCGCGCCACAATCGGCATTTTCGTGGATATGAAATCCGAGAATCCCAGCCTCTAAACCTTTAAGATTTGGGAAAAATGCCACACCATAGGGCGTCTGCACGGCGACAACTTCACCTGCATCTTTATTTGCCTTTTTGTCTAAAATCTGCATTTTGATTACCAAATGTTCTTTAGCAGATTTTGGGTCAAAATTCTCCGTATTTGCCGCGAAAAGCGCACTCGCCACAAAGCTCACAGCCACACTTGCCACCATAGAAGTCCAAAGTATTTTTTTCATTTATTCTCCTTTAAGTTTAATTTATGAAAATGAAATGTTATAGAAAAATTATTAAGAAATAAAGGATTTATAAAAAATTATTGGCGAATCTATTTTTTTGACTTTGCAAAATGATTTTAGCGAATCGCCAAAACAATTCATTTGTGTCGTCATTGCGAGTTTTTTGGCAACACCAAATTTGTCATTGCGAGATTTTGCGTTAGAAAAATCGTGGCAATCTATTTTTTGGATTACTTCGCCCTTGCTACACAAGGACTCACAATGACAAAAAAGGTGTGGATTGCCACGACTTGCCTTTAGGCAAGTCTCGCAATGACGGAATGTTAAAAATCCGCATTTGATTCGTAGCCGATTCGTGCAAAGCACGAATCACAATCGAAGTAATGGCGGTGTGGCTTTGCACGGCGATTTGTCCCTTGCGAGGAAATAAGACTAATTGTCTATTGACGAAGCAAGGGGCGAATCGCCGTGTGAATTGCATACCCCAGAACAAATTGCCCTCACGCTACACCCTCGCTTCTTCGCGCCTTTGTAAGTATTCCCACCTCTCATTCACATCTTTTTGAATTATCTCAATGATATGCTCATTTTCTTTTTTAAATAAATGCTTGAATCGCCCCTGCGCTGCGAGATAATCACGCACAGGCAAAATATTTTTCGGACGATAAGTGATATTTAGCTCTTTGCCATCAATGATTTCATACAGCGGAAACACCAGCGAATCCACCGCCAAATCGCTTACCTCAACGGTCTTATTCGATTCAAATCGCCACTCAGTGGTGCAAGCACTCATCGCGTTGATAAAAGTCGGTCCGTCCGTGTCAATGGCGCGTTTGATTTTTTTATTCATATCTTTCCACTTATTGGGCGCGACTTGCGCGACATAGGGTGCGCCGTGCGCTGCCATAATGGATAGCAAATCTTTTTTCTTTTCCTTTTTGCCATAGCTCACATCACCAGCGGGAGAAGTAGAGGTGCTAGAGCCAAGCGGGGTTGAGCCACTGCGCTGTCCGCCCGTATTGGCATAGACTTCGTTATCAAGGCAAATATAGGTTATATCGTGTCCGCGCTCAAAGCAACCGCTAATCCACTGAAAGCCAATGTCATAAGTGCTACCATCGCCACCAAATGCGACAAATTTGGGCTTTTGCCCTTTATAGCGTCCCTTTCGCGCTAGTGCCTTATACATTGCCTCTGCACCTGCCACCGCCGTGCTACCATTTTCAAAGCCGATATGAATCCAAGGCACATTCCAGCTCGTATATGGATAAACCGCCGTTGAAACCTCCAAGCAACCTGTCGAAGTGCCAAGCAAAAGCGGTGCTTCTGTGGCGTTTAGCACTTCACGCACAATCATTCCGTGCGCACAGCCCGGACAAAGCAAATGCGAACCCTCGAATCGCTCCGCAACATTTGAAAATTGTTTTAAATTTTTAATCTCTCGTGTCATTTTTTACCTCCCTTTGCCTAATTAAATCCCAATTTTTTCCCGCGCAATCCCAAAAATTGCTGTGTGGGGTGCGTTAGCTTTTTAGCCTTTGCATTCGCGCTTAGCTCACTATAAACTTCCTCTAAATGCTTTTGTGTCAAATCCCTGCCACCAAGCCCATAGATATAGTTTGACATTACAGGATATTTAGTCGAATCGGCTTGATAAACACTCGCGGTTGTCTCATTAAATAGCATTCCCATTGCTCCAGCAGGGAGACTTCTATCTAGCACGGCAATGGCTTTAGCGTTTTTTAGCACATTGCCTAGCGCAGTGTATGGGAATGGGCGCAAAGTGCGAATGGACGCCACGCCTGTCTTTAGCCCTTTTTTACGCATATTGTTACTTGCAAGACGCGCAGATTCGACCGTTGTGCCAAGTGCGACAATGATTAGCTCAGCGTCATCGCAGTCATAGCTTTCCACGATATTATATTTGCGCCCTGTTAGCTTTGCAAAGTCCGCGAAAACTTCCTCAATCACGGACGCGGAGTTCATTATGGCATTATGAAGTTGCGCCTTATGCTCAAAATGCCAATCCTCCTCAGTTTGAGAGCCATAAGTAACGGGTTTGCTAAAGTCTAACATAGGATTATGTGGCTTGTAATCGCCAATAAATTTACATGCCTCATCATCACTTAAAGGCGCGACATTTTGCGCAGTGTGAGAGCATATAAATCCATCTTGATTCACAATCACAGGCACTCGCACTCGCAAATCCTCTGCGATTCTAAAGCCCATAAGGTTAAAGTCATACGCCTCTTGGGGATTGTAAGTGCAGAGATTTATCCACCCTGTATCACGGCTTAGATACATATCGCTGTGGTCGCCATTGACATTTAGCGGTGAGGCAAGGGCGCGATTTACCAAATTTAGCAAAATAGGCAATCGCATACCCGAAGCCTGATAAAGCACCTCAACCATTAGGGCGAATCCTTGTGAGCTAGTCGCCGTAGCCACGCGCCCACCAGCTGCCGCTGCGCCTACGCACCCGCTCATTGCGGCGTGTTCGGATTCAACCATTACAAATTCGCCATCAATGTAGCCATTGCTTACAAAGCTACCATAATTTTGCACTATCGGCGTTGAAGGCGTGATAGGATACGCCGCCACGACATCGATTTGCGCTTGTCTCATCGCCTGAGAGGCTGCCATATTGCCGTCCCACACCTCTGTCTTTTGTAGATTCATAGTCTTTGCCATTATTCTCCCCCTTTATTTTTTGGCTCTTTTTGGGGCCAATTTTTTAAAATCTCTGCGTTGTCCTCAATGTCATTATACATTAAAAGTGATTTTGGATTGCTAGGGCAGACGCTTGAGCAAACGCCACAACCTTTGCAATGCACATAATCAACGCCTTGCAATTTATCATTTCGCGCGATGATTGAGCTATCTGGGCAATAAAGCCAACAATTAAAGCAGTTTATGCAATGCTCTGCGTTAAATACAGGCTTTTCCACGCGCCAATGCGCCACACTCGCGGTATATGAGTTATTTTGCGTGTAGTTTCTATCCTCTTGCTGTTTGCCAATACTCTCTAATCCATCATCGTTAAATGGAAATAGCACCGAGCCGATTTCAAATTCATTCCAACCTTTATGCTCCATTTTCTCCCCCTTATTTTACTTCATTAAAAGCGCGTTTTATGGCTTCCATATTTTTGTCAATCACCGCTTGTGGTAGCTTTTTGCCAAGCACTTTTTTAAACGACTCTAAAAAAAAGTCTAACTCCAACATTCCGCTAACTTTCATTAGCGCACCAAGCATTGGCGCGTTTGGTATGGGTTTGCCTAGCGTTTCTTGTGAGATTTTAATGCAATCTAACACAAATACTTCCTTGCCTTTTAAGTCTGGCTTTTTGGCAATCAAATCATCTTTGCTTAAATGCGTGGTGATAATGTATTTTGTGTTTGCTTTTTCAAATTGACAAATATCCGTGATAAAAGTCAATCCCGGGTCGATGACAAGGACATAGTCTGGATTCATAAACTTTTCGTGGTTTAAAATCGCGCCCTCATCGATTCGATTATAAGCCGTCATCGCTGCGCCACGCTTTGCAGAGCCATAGAATGCGAATGCTTGGACTTGTTTGCCTGTTTGCGAGACTACATCTGCCAAGCCTTTCGCACCCGTAACCGCGCCTTGTCCAGCGCGAGAATGCCATCTAATTTCTAACATAATATCTCCCTTCTTTAAAAATTATGAAATGCGATTTTATAATTTCGCTACTTAAAATTTGATTTTTGCGCTTTTAGAAAAATGTGATTTGGTGCAAAAGTGTTTCATTTTGATATAATTTTGGGATTTTATTAAAAAGGATTGCTATGAAATGCGACATTACGCGCGAATCTTGCGTTTTGGAATCAAATAATTTAAAAATTCACTACGATATTTACTTGGATTCAAGCCTAAAATCTACGCAGTATAAGGGGCTAGTGCAAATCGCACACGGAATGGTAGAGCATAAAGGCAAATACGCTGGAATCGCAGAATTTTTAGCAAAAAATGGCTTTATAGTGGCAGTAAATGACCATCGCGGACACGGCGATTCGGTGAATTATGATTGGGATTTGGGGAAATATTTGGGCGAATCGGGCGAATTAGGCGAATCTAATTTGGGCGATTCGAGCGATTCGGGCGAATCTGCCGATTCGAGCGAATCCGATTCGGGCAAATTAAGCGAATCGGGCGAATCTAGCAAATCCACGCCCAAAATCCGCAAAAAAATCTATTTGGGCGAAATGGGCGCAAACGGCTTTGAATCCGCACTTGATGATATGCACAATCTGCATTTAGCCCTAAATGAGCGATTTAAACCACGCAAATTTATTTTAATCGGGCATTCTATGGGTTCGCTTTTGTCGCGCCGATTTTTGCAGGAATATGAGGATTGCTTGGATATGCTGATTTTGTGTGGGACGCCTAAACCAGAGCCTTTCATCAATGTCGGCATTGCGTTTTTGCGCGTGTTGCGTTGCTTTGGGCTAAATAATATCGCGCGGAGCGTTGCAAATAAATTTTCGTTGCTATCTTTTAACGCTAAATACGCAAAAATCGATACTTTGGCAAATGGCAAAAATAGCGGACAAATGTGGATAAACCGCGACACAAACGAGCTAAAGCGCAATTTGGCGGATAAAAAAACGCGCTTTATTTTTAGCATAAATAGTTTTATCAATCTTTTTGTGGGCTTAAAGCGCGTCTTTAGCCCATATCCGCGCAAGGTGGCAAACCCCACTTACGAATCGCGCTTACCGATTTTATTCATCAGTGGCGAAGATGATGCGTGTGGTGGCTTTGGCAAAGGCGCATTAAAGGCGTTCAAACATATCATCGCCCAAGGATATGGC
>JBNMHH010000120.1:0-6320 GCA_050872665.1 Helicobacteraceae bacterium | reverse complement strand
TTATTATCTTTTTGTCGGTTCGCTAAATCTCCCCCACAGCGCGGACGAATCCAAAATGCTTTTTGCCTATCTAACAGAGCAGAATTTTATGGCGTGTGTGATTTCATTCGCATTTTGCTTATTTTTCACGGCATTTATCGTCTCAAAAGGTGTAAAGCGCGGACTTGAAAAATACAATCTAATCCTTATGCCTATCTTATTTCTTATATTTATGGGGCTGTTTTTTTACGCGATGAGTATGGATTCGTTTGGCAAAGCGGTAGAATTTCTCTTTAAATTCGAGCTAGGCAAAATCACGCCAAGCGTGGTAATAATCGCAATGTCGCAAGTCTTTTTCTCGCTGTCTTTGGGCGTAGGGACGATTATCACTTATAGTTCGTCCGCCAAAAAGGGCGAAAATCTGCTTTCAAGCGCGGCGTGGATTGCGCTTTCTGGCATTGTGATTTCTATCATTGCGGGGCTTGTGATATTCACATTTCTTTTTGAGCACGGACAGGCAGCGAGTGCAGGACCGGGAATGCTATTTATTAGCCTACCTATCGTATTTGGCGATATGAGCTATGGGTGGATAATCTCATTTTTATTCTTTTTGGCGGTGCTTTTTGCGGGAATCACCTCGACAATCAGCATTTTAGAGCCACCTGTGGCGTATTTCGCAAACACATATCATATCAGTCGCGCCAAAGTCTCTTATCTCATCTCATTTCTTATATTTTTGGTGGGAATCTTTGTGATTTTGAGCTTTAGCGCGAAATATGGCAAATATTTTACATTTTTTGATAAGACGCTATTTGATTGGGTGGATTTTATCACCGCAGCCATTGTTATGCCCTTAGGTGCGCTAAGTGCGCTAATTTTCATCACATATTTTGTCAAAAAGCAAGTGGTGTATAAATTCGCGCGAGGCTTTATGAGCCGAAAATTATTTAATGTGTGGTATGGGATTGTGAAATTTGTAGCACCTGTGGTGATAATAGCAGTGCTAATATGGAAATTTATTGATACTTTTAAGTAGGCAATTTGTTCTGGGGTATGCAATTTCGCAGATTTGCTAAATTTCGGGCGTTCGCAGACCATTAGTCTAGTCTCACGCCCAAAATTTAGCAAAAACTACGAAAGCCACACCGCCATTACTTCGATTGTGATTCGTGCTTTGCACGAATCGGCTACGAATCGGGCGTGAATTTATAATACCCCGTCATTGCGAGGCAAATCGTAGATTCGCCGAAGCAATCCAAACTTTTTTCTCGTCATTGCGAGAAAATCCATAGGATTTTCGTAGCAATCCAAACAAATAAATAGATTACTTCGCTCGTTGCACTCACTCGAAAAGACGGAGTAGAGATTCGTCATTGCGAGGCGATTCAATGAATCGCCGAAGCAATCCAAAATAAAAAAATAAATTCGCGCTTTGCTTTTGCCAAAAGTAGAATCCTCTCTACCTCGTCATTGCTATGTGAATCACAGGTAGTTTCGGTGGCGAATCGTCCTTGACAAACGGCACTATTAGTATCATAATTCGTTTTTAGATTTTAAAGGGAGCAATAATGCAAACTTCACAAACTTTAAAACTCATTTTTCCGCAATGGCAGGGTGGCGATATAGTAGGCTTTTTCAAGGATTTAGAGCCTAGTGAAGCGGCGCGTGGGTATATTTTGGGCGCACAGATTTTAGATTTGCTAACAAGCGATATAAATCCAAACCTTGATAAAAACACCGCATTTGTGGATATTTCAAAAGATTTTAGAGTGGATTCTAAAGGGTCGCGAATCGTGCAAAATGGCGTAATTGACAAAGAGATTTTACTCTCTCAGCACAAGAGCGCACTAAAGATTTTGCAATCTAAAAATCCCACCAAAATCCTTACACTTGGTGGAGAGTGCGCCACAAGTATCGCGCCATTTGGCTATCTAGCGGATAAATACGCTAGAGAGGGCAATGAAGTCGCACTTATTTGGATTGATGCGCATCCTGATTTGGGCGTGGCAAATGATGATTTTTACAAGGGCTATCACGCTATGGCGGTAAGTGCGCTTATGGGTGATGAGAGCCTAAAGGGCGATTTTGCGCTTCCAGCGTATATCAAGCCACAAAATGTGCTATTTATCGGGCTACATTCAAACGAGGCAAAGCATTACAACGCACGGCGCGAATCGCTAGGCGCACACTCAATCTCGGGCAAAGAAATAGTAAGCAATGAGGCAAAGGCAATGAGTGCGATTAGCGCGTGGCTAAAAGAGCGTGGGGCAAAAAACGCGCTAATCCACCTTGATTTAGATGTGCTAAATCCAAAGGAACTCTATGTCGCGGTGGGTGATTCGGGCGTTTTAAGCGTAGCAAATGTGCTAAATGTAATCAACGCCGTTAGCCAAAATGCCGAAGTTGTGGGGCTTACAATCGCCGAGCATTTGCCAAAGGCGGAATTGCAACTAAAAGCAATGCTAAAAAATCTGCCCTTGATTAAAGAGTAGGGCGGTTTGGCGGAATGCGCGTTTGGCGAATCTTAAAAGTTATATTTGGCGTTTTTGTCCTACTCAGCGCATTTTTAGCGGTGTGGTGGATAAATATGGAGGGCATTTTTATGAAAGACTTAGCGACTACAAAAGCGCGAATCGCGCATTCGCCAAACTTTGTAAATGGAAAAGCAAAAAATTACGAATCCACAGAAGTGATGACAGATTCGCGCGAAATTAGCGAATCTTTTAGCAAAGATATGGGCGAATTGCGCAAATCTAGTGGCGAATCTAGCGAATCCAAGCGCGAATCTAAAAGCGAATCCAAATTTAAAGCGATTTTATCTTTGCTACGAGTGCCAAATATTACGATTCCAAGCGTAAAGAGCGATCTAAACGCGATGAGTGGGCAAGATAGTTTCGTGTGGTTTGGGCATAGCTCGTATATGCTGAATTTGGGCGGGAAAACGCTACTAATCGACCCTATTTTGGGGGATAATGCCGCGCCACTACCTTTTATCATCGCGCCTTTTAAAGGGGCGGATATTTACGCGCCTAGCGACATTCCAGCCGTTGATTTTCTTATCATCACGCATAATCACTACGACCATTTGAGTAAAAAGACGCTAAAGGCGTTGCTTGGCAGAGTAAAACGCGCGATTGTCCCGCTTGGCGTGGGAAAATACCTAAAAGCGTGGGGATTAGATGAGGACAAAATCACCGAGTTAGATTGGGGCGAAGTGGCGGATTTTGGGGCGTTTCGCTTTCATTGCCTAACGGCTAGGCATTTTTCGGGCAGAGGACTAACGGACGGCAATAAAAGTCTATGGGCGTCATATTTGCTAGAGTATGGCGCGGATTTAGGGCGCGAATCTAGTGGCGATTCGCGTGAATCGCAACAAGTGGGCGAATCGCAAGGCAAAAATTTACGCGATTCGCACGATTCGCACAAAAATCCACACGATTCTAAAAAAATCTTTTTTGGTGGCGATAGTGGCTATGGGGCGCATTTTGCAGAGTTTGGCAAAAAGTTTGGCGCAATTGATTTGGCATTTTTAGAAAATGGGCAATACAACACGCAGTGGGCAAAAATCCACGCTTTTCCGCACCAAACCCTAAAAATCGCGCAAGATTTAAACGCCAAAGCCATAATGTCCGTGCATAATGCGAAGTTTAAGCTATCCACGCACGAATGGAATGTGCCATTGGAGCGCATTTACAGCCTTTATATGCAGGGCAAATACGACTTTGCGCTATGGACGCCAAAAATCGGGGAAATTGTCCCGCTGTGGAGCGATAAAAAGGCGTATTTTAGTCCTTGGTGGCGCGAAGTGGGCGAATCGAAAGTTGCAAATGACACAAAATAGCGCGAATCACCACAAACACGGGAGTAAAAATGATTGAATCAAAATTGCGACAAATAGACGCAGAGCTAAAATCTTTTGGCATAGCAGGGCTACAAAAAGCCCCAAGCGAGGGCATTGCCAAGCTAAAAAGCGAGGCAAAGAGGCGATTTGGCGTGGAGCTATGCAGTCAATATTTGGCGATTTTAGAGATTGCCAATGGTTTGCAGTGGAATGGATTTGTGCTGTATGGCGTGGATAGCGCGTTTTTGGGCGATAGTGCAGGGCAAAATCATAATGGTTTGATTGAGAAAAATGAGCTTTGGGACGAGGCTTTGGGCGATGTGCAAAAATCTTATATTTTTTATGGCGATAGCTCTATTAGTTTGTTTGCTTGTGAGCTAAAAAGTGGGCGATTCGTGGAGCTAGATAAGCCTTCAGGCGATGAGGTGGAGGAGTTTGAGACATTTAACGCAATGCTTGATAAATTCCTAACGGACGCGCTAATGTGAGTGGCATACAATATTTTTGCACTAATTTGCACGATTCGCATAACATTTTCACAAAAATTTTGCGATTTTTTGCGATTCGCCCTTGACAAAGAGTAGCTCTAATCTTTTATAATTTCATTTGTGGTTTTTGCCACGCAATTTTTATTTTCAAAGGAGAAAAAATGAAAATAGCAAAATTTATCGCGTATAGCGCGATTATAGGAGGTTTGATAATGGCAAATGCGAACGCAAAAGATGCGCAGGAATTAGTCAAAGCGGGTAGTTTAGGTGGATTCGTAGGCAATGATAAGATTTTTACAGGAAGCGTTAAGGTAACCAAACTTTTTGATGACGCGCCATATCGTCCATTTGGCGGGGGCTTGGTAGAGTTTAGCAAAGGCGCACGAAGCGCGTGGCATACGCACCCTGCGGGACAAACGCTACTTGTTACAAAGGGCGTCATCATCACAGGCACAGAGCAGGGCGTGGTGCAACTAGCACACGAGGGCGATACAATCCTTTGTCCGCCTGATTTGAAGCACTGGCACGGCGCGACTGACAAGCAAAATGGCGCACATATTGCGCTTACGGGCGTAAAGGACGGCAATAATGTTAATTGGCTTGAAAAAGTAAGCGATGAGGAATACAAAGCCGCGCTAAAAAAGGCGAAGTAGATTTTGTGAAATATGCGATTCGTGGTGGATTCGCGTGAAAAAAGTGCGAATCTTATGCGAATCGTGTGTGATTATCTCCTAAAATTGCGCGTGAATCGCATTTTAGTGCGAATCTAAAAAGCGTGATTGTGAATCTAATCACTGCGAATCTAACGGCTTTTTCCCGCGATTCGCCTTTGCTTTGCGAGGCTTTGGCGTAGGCAAAAATGGCAGGGCGGATTTGATGATTTGCGCCATTAGCTCCAAATTTTCAATATCCAAAATGTAATGCTCCCTTGCGCCCTCAAAGGGAAATCCAAGCGAAAAATACGCACTATTTTCCTGCGCCATTGCCTCTAAGCACGCAAACTTTTTGATAAAGACGATTTCATCGCAAAGCAAAAATAGCACTTTTTTGCCCAAATCTATGTGCGAATCGCGTAAATCAGCGACATACACGCAATATTCGCCAAATATTTTCCTAGCACTAAAAACATATCCGCCCTCCAAATATTCCTCCGCACACTGCGCTAAGCACTCTAACACAAAGTCCTTAAATCCCTCACTTGTTGCCATAAATGCACCTATTTTTTGAAAATTTGGCAAGATTTATATAAATCTAAATGTGCAAATTATGCCAAACTATGACATAAAATTTGCTAGATTCCGCTACAATTTCAGCTTACAATTCTCCAAACCAAAAACGAAAAAGGACAAAAAATGAGAAGTGATGTGATAAAAAAAGGCTATCTAAAAGCCCCGAGTCGTTCGCTACTGCGTGCGTGTGGGGTGAGTGAAGCGGACTTTGATAAGCCCTTTATCGGCGTGGCAAATAGCTACATAGACATAATCCCCGGGCATTTTTACCTCAATGAATACGCAAAAATCATCAAAGATGAAATCCGCAAAAATGGCTGTGTGCCTTTTGAATTTAACACAATCGGCGTAGATGATGGCATCGCTATGGGGCATAATGGTATGCTTTATTCGCTCCCTAGCCGTGAGATTATCGCAAATTCGGTGGAATCTGTGATGAACGCTCATCAGCTTGATGCGCTTGTTTGTATCCCAAACTGCGATAAAATCACGCCGGGTATGCTTATGGGTGCATTGCGCGTGAATGTGCCAACGATTTTTGTGAGTGGCGGTCCTATGAGGGCTGGATTTAGCGAAAAAGGCGAGAAACTCACGCTTAATAGCGTATTTGAAGCGGTGGGTGCGTATGAGATTAAAAAAATTAGCGAGGCAGAACTCAAAGACATAGAGTGCAAAGCCTGTCCTAGCGGTGGGTCTTGCTCAGGGCTTTTTACGGCGAATTCTATGAACTCGCTTTGTGAAGCACTAGGAATCGCGCTAAGTGGCAATGGCACGGCTTTGGCA
>JBNMHH010000119.1:0-6342 GCA_050872665.1 Helicobacteraceae bacterium | reverse complement strand
TATCGTAAAAAGTCAAAAAAGTGTTAGAAATTGTGCTTTGGTGTTAGTGGGCGAATTATTGTAGAGTCTATAGTTTTTGGATTACTTTGCGCGAATCTGCCACGCGCTGTCATTGCGAGATTTTGCGTTAGCAAAATCGTGGCAAAATAAGCGAAGCGCAGTTTCTTTAGTAATCCATTTTGTTTGATTTGTGGATTGTTTCGCCTTGCCTTTGGCAAGGACTCGCAATGACGGCAGAATGGATTACTGCTTTGGCGATTCACTGAAATCGCCTAGCAATAACTATTTCCTTATTTGTCATTGCGAGTGAGTGAAACGAACGAAGCAATCCAAAAGTTAAAAAAATAGATTGCCACGATTCAGGCGAAAGCCGAATCTTGCAATGACGAGGCGGTGTGGTGGAGCGATTTTACTAATGCCACGCAATGACGGCGATTTTTGCCTTTGATTCGTAGTGCGAATCCACACAGATTCGCCTAAAATATTATTTCACTTTTGCCACGATTTTGCCGTCTTTTGCGTCAAATTCCACGCTTGAATCCTCTCTCACCTCATCGCGCAAAATCATCTCACTTAGCCTATCCTCGACTTCCTCTTGCAATGCCCTTTTTAGCGGACGCGCCCCAAATGTCGAATCAAAGCCGATTTCGGCAATCAGCTCTTTCGCGCCTTTGGTTAGCGAAATGAGGATATTTTTTTGTGCCGCGATTTTGGCAATAGATTCAAACATAATATCCACGATTTGCGCTACCTGCGCTTTTCCAAGTGGATTAAAAATCACAATATCATCGATTCGGTTTAGAAACTCTGGCTTAAAGTATTTTTTTAGCTCATCATTTACGGCTTTTTCCCTAGTCGCCTTATCGCTTAGCTCTATAATCTTATCACTTGCGATATTTGAAGTCAAAATGATAATCGTATTGCAAAAATCCACTACAACGCCCTTGTTATCGGTAAGTCGCCCATCATCAAGCACTTGGAGCAAAATATTAAAAACATCGGGGTGCGCCTTTTCAATCTCATCAAAAAGCACCACAGAGTAGGGCTTTCTGCGCACTGTCTCTGTCAAAATCCCGCCTTCCTCATAGCCGACATATCCCGGAGGTGCGCCGACAAGGCGCGAAACGGCGTGTTTTTCCATATATTCGCTCATATCAATGCGGATTAGTGCCTTTTCGCTGTCAAAGAGAAAATTCGCCAAACTTTTTGCACTCTGCGTTTTGCCAACGCCCGTGGGTCCTAAGAATAAAAAGCTCCCAATAGGGCGATTCCCCGCGCTTAGTCCAGCTTTGTTGCGCTTAATAGCGCGTGAGACGGCATTTATTGCCTCATCTTGCCCCACCACACTTTTTTGTAATTCGCCCTCCATATTTAAAATGCGCTCCCTATCGCTGGTAAGCATTTTTTTTACAGGAATCTTACTCCATTTGCTAACCACTTCCGCCACGCTTTCCTCTGTAACGCTATTTTTTAGCAAAGTCCCGCTTTGCGCCATTTTGTCCCATTTTGCTTCCAAATCTTTTATTTTAGATTCGCACTCAGGAATGCTCCCATAGTCAATCTCAGCAGCCTTGTTAAACTCCCCATTTTGCTTTGCAAACTGCGACTTTGTGCGGAGCGAATCTATTTCATTTTTTAGCGCACTAATCTCATTAAAAATCGCCTTTTCATTTTGAAACTGCGCTTCTAACGCGCTTTGCTTTTCTTTGGTAGATTCTAACTCTTTGGCAATCTCATCTAAGCGTGGTTTATTTTTTTTGCCCTCCAAATTCAACGCCTCTTTTTCCACCTCCAAATTTGCGATATTGCGCTTAATGGCAAGTAGCTCAGCGGGGGAAGATTCGATTTGTAGGCGAATCTCACTTGCCGCCTCATCAATTAAGTCAATGGCTTTATCGGGCAAAAATCTATCCGTGATATATCGCGCAGATAATCGCACAGCAGCCACAAGTGCCGAATCCAAAATGCTGACATTGTGGTGCGTTTCCAACTTTTCCTTAATCCCGCGCAACATATGAATCGCCTCATTTTGGCTTGGCTCATCTAAATTTATGGGCTGAAAACGCCTTTGCAACGCCATATCTTTCTCAAAATATTTGCGATATTCTTTTAGTGTAGTCGCGCCGATTGTGTGCATTTCGCCTCGCGCGAGGGCTGGTTTTAGGATATTTGCAGCGTCCATACTGCCTTCACTCGCCCCAGCCCCGACAATGGTGTGAATCTCATCGATAAACAAAATCACATTGCCACTTTTTTTGATTTCATTTACCACCGCTTTTAGCCTATCCTCAAACTCGCCACGATACTTCGCACCCGCGATTAGCGCACTCATATCAAGGGCGACTATGCGCTTATTTTGCAGTGAAATGGGGACATCTTTATTTACGATTCGTTGTGCCAAAGCCTCTACCACAGCCGTTTTGCCCACGCCGGGTTCGCCTAACAGGATAGGATTATTTTTTGTCTTGCGAATCAAAATCTGCATCATTCGTTCAATTTCCTCATCGCGCCCGATTACAGGGTCGAGTTCGCCATTTAGTGCCTTTTTTGTCAAATCAATGCCGTATTTTTCAAGCGACTCCAAATTTTCATCACTTGATTGACTATCGATTTTTGCGCCACCGCGCATTGATTCAAGCGTTTTTTTAAGCTCGTTTAAATCCATATATTTTTTGAAAATGGTGGAAAACGGCGCGTTATCGAGGTTTGCGATGATAAAGCAATCCACCGCAATAAATTTATCTCCATTTTGCGTGGCGAATCCAAGCGCGGACTCAAGGCTATTTAGCAGATTTTTAGAAATGCTAAGATTGTCCTTGCTGACATTTGAGCTTTTGGGAAAAGTGTCGATGAGGCTTTTAAGCTCGAGTGTCAGGGCATTTCTATCGACATTTAGCTTATTTAGCGTGGTATTTAGGACAGAATTTGAGTTTGATAATAGGCTAAAAACCAAATGCGCGACTTCAACCTCTTGATTTTTAAAGCTAAGTGCGAGTGCTAGGGCAGAATCCAGTGTCTCTCTAAACTGATTTGTGAGTTTTTCAAAGATATTCATTTGCAATCCTTTATATTAGATTTATAAAATAAATTTATAGAAACGGCATTATATAACTTTAGTCTATCATTGTCAAGTTTTGCGTGAAAAAATTTTTGTGAGATTTAGAAAATTATTTGATTCGCCATTGTAATGGCGAATCGCCGATTTGCGCAAAGCAATCCACACTCCCTCTCCGTCATTGTGAGACGCACGAGCAAGGCGAGTGTAACGAAGCAATCTAAATAAAAATAAAAATAGATTGCCACGAAAATTCGCTACGCTCATTTTCTCGCAATGACGAGGCGGAGGCGATTTGTGCGAATCGCCCTTGATTTGCGAATCGTTGAATCTCGCAATAACTAGGCGTGGGGTGGATTCGCCAATATCTTATAACTCCAAGCAAAATTTAATAAAAATGTTTCAAACAATGCCTATTTTGTCCTATTTGCTTCAATTTTATACTCTTCTATGGATTTAAGCTGACATTGTGTTTCGTTTTTTATCATACACTTGCCCCAAGGGTGATTTAGCAAAACGCCTAACATTGCCGCTTCAGCTTGTTTTTGCATTTCAGCCTTTTCTTTTCCACTAGCGAAAGCACCAGCAAAAGCATACGGCAAAGCAGCAGAAATCATCAATCCTAGCAATTCAGGCGGTGCTTCACCACCACATTTTGCTTCTATGCAGCTTTCTGTAGATTTTTTGGTTGCATTTTGTAGTTTGCGTGAATACACTTCTAGCCATTCATTAAAAGCCTTATTTTTTGTATCCATAGCGTAATCCTGCAACGCACCTTGTGTTGCTTTTGCTGTTAGTTTTTTAGATACAAGTTTGACTTGTTCTTTATCTGCTTTGCCTAGTTTGTTATCAAGCACACCCATTTTGTTTGATACTTCATCTTCCATAGCACTTGCAAAGATTTCTAAATCGCTCTCTTTTATTTGCTTTTTATCAAATTCGCTGTCATATTTATATCTAGCAAGTTTTTTAGTGGTAGAAAAAAGTTTTTCTCTTTCTTTAATCGCACATTTTTGATAATTTTTATCTAAATATATATCATTTTTATTTTCGCTTGATTTATCACAAATATTTTCTATATCATATACGGGATATAGTGCATTTTTGCTACATTTCTTAAAACTAACACTTTGATAAAATTTAAAATCTTGTTCTGCTCTATCAAAAGGCGCACAAGCATAAAATGCTATTTTAGAATTTAACATTTGCATTTTTTGCATAAATGCTACTTTTTCGTTTGTGGCATCAGTTACTTGTAGGCTTTTAGCATATTCGTCCCATTGTTTATCCATTTGCTTACTCATTGCCGTGCTATCATCAAGACAGCCTACGAATCCTACACACACCAAGCCCATCACAAGGCATTTTATAATCTTTTTCATTTTGCCACCTTTTTATCCAAAATCTCTTTGATTATTTTGTAGTTTTCTACTAGCTCATCATCGCTTTTAGGGCTACGAGCCGAAGTTGAATATAGCGGATAGAGTATATTATCGATATTTTTATTTGGAAAATAGCTACCAATCCACTCTTTTATACGCCACTTACTAAATGAATCGCCCTTGCCTATGGTAGTAAAGATAGCCTCTATCTTTGCCTTATCTAAAATCTCATTTAGATTCGCCTTTTTGCTTTTATCGCTATCTATGTCCTTATCCGCGCTATTTGCATTTTTTCTATGGCATTGCTCCCAAATATCCCAAAGTGCGATATGATGAGATTTTAAAAAGTCCTTTTGTGCGCTAATGTCGCCCCTTAAGCCCTTAAGCCCAAATATCTTTTCCATAACGCACCAAAAGCGATTCGTGCAGTTTTGATAGAAAAACTTTGCTTTTAGCGAATCGCTTGACGGAAACGAGCCTAAAATCAGCACCTTTGAATCTTTATCAAAAAATGCGCCAAAATGTATTTGTGGGTTATTGTTCATTTCTCTCTCCTTTTATTTTTTTGCCATTGCTAATTTTCTGCGATTATCAAGCGAAATTCCAAGTGGCACAAAGATTAAATCCAAAATATACCACAACGCATAGCCAACAAACACAATCTCAATAGTTTGTTGTGAATCATTGTTTGCGACCAATACAGATGCAAGAAGTAGCCAACCAAAACCAGATATAAGAGTTAAGCCGAAAAATACAAGCATCACACCAAATATCAACTTAATAATCCCAAGCAAAATGCTTAAAACCCCACCTTTATAAAACCTATCTACGCCTAACCACCCTAAAAACAACGCTAGGACGAATCCAACTACGGGCGATTTTAGATTCGCCACTACTATGACTTTTTGATTTTGTGTATTTTCACTCATTTTTCACTCCTTATTTTTTAATTTCATAAGCGGTTTTTGCACCAGCATTTTTTAGCACTTCTGCTACTTTGTGGTGTTTATTATTCATTGCAGCATCTAAAGCGGTTCTATATAATACAACGCCTTTTATTTCCGCTGTCATCACAGCATTTACAGTTGCACCTTTAGATATGATATATTTAACCACTTCTAAATGTCCCTCACCTGTAGCCACCATTAAAGCAGTTGTGCCGTCAAATTTCTCGCCATCTTCTTCAAATTTCATTTTAGCATTTATATCCGCACCTTTATTTATTAGATACTTTACTACTTCTAAATGTCCTTTCATTGAAGCCAATATTAAAGCAGTTTCGCCGTAATTAGTTTTGGCATTTATATCCGCACCTTTGCTAAACATAGATAGTAAGCCACTCTTACCCTCTACCAAAGCCTTTACTACTTCTAAATGTCCTTTCATTGAAGCCCACATTAAAGCAGTCCTACCATTATCAATTTTAGCATTTATGTCAGCACCTTTATTGATGAGATATTGGACTACTTCTAATTCCTTATAACCTGAAGCCCACATTAAAGCAGTTGCGCCTGCTTCAGATTCCTTAGCATTTATATCTACGCCTTCTTTTTCTATTAGCGTTTTTACTTGCTCTAAATCGCCATTCAACGCCGCATCTGCTAATGCGTCCGCCTTACTATTCGCCAATGCCACTTGAATCGGCACAATCCCTAGCATAAAAGCTAATATGATTCGTTGAATCTTTTTCATCTTTTCTCCTTTGTGTTTTTTTGAATTTTCTTTACCGCCACGATTTTTGTCATTTTTACCACACACGAATCTAATGCGTGAAAATTTAAGATTTAAGTTTGCATTTGGATTCCTTTAAAAGTGGTGTGGGGAGTGGTGAATCGTGCGAATCTTAAGCGCATAGATTCGCTTAAAGTAAGTAAATCGCGTGTGATTTGCGAATCGCTAAAATGG
>JBNMHH010000118.1:0-6353 GCA_050872665.1 Helicobacteraceae bacterium | reverse complement strand
GTTTGCTACACTTAGTGGGATAAAATCTCTTTATCCTACACTTGATGAGGATTTCTTAAGTGAATTATTAGATGATAATATAAATAGCATTTATGACATAGCACAATCAAACTTTGAGAAAATAAATGCTGATTTATTTAATCAAATCTCAGATTCCATACTAAATAATGAGATTTTATCATTTGATTACAAAGAAAAGCAGCGCATTGTAAAGCCCTATAAACTCTCTCACATAAAAGGTATTTGGTATCTAATCGCAGATGAAAATAATAAACTAAAGCATTTTTCCTTTACCAAAATGCAAAATATTGTATTTTTGCCTAAGCGATTCTATCCTAAAAGAGCATTTTTAAAGCAAATAAATGATAATCAAAATCTTTGGCTTTCAAACAATCCCAAATCTGCACTAATAATCATAGACATACAAGCAAAGGGATATTTCCTCCGTAAATCACTACCCAAACATATCTCACTAATCGGATATGATGATAAGAAAGTCCTTATTAGATTCACATTCGCATTTGATGATGAAATCTTTAACTTTCTAAAAATGTGGATACCTTACGCACGAATCAAAGAGCCAAAGGAATTACAAATAAGATTTAATGACATATTAGAAAAGTATGTGAGGGAGGTGAGAGAGAAGTTATAAGTGATTCATAGTCCGCGATGACTCTAAACTATGGATTTGGTATTTTGGCAATGTTTTATGAAAAGGTTTGATAAACATTCCGTCATTGCGAGATTCGGCGAATTGCCGAATCGAAGCAATCCAAATAAAAATCTTTGCCAAAATAAGGACGGCGGTTTTTAAGTGATTTTAAAAGTAACAAATAAGGAGTAAAGAAATGTTACAAACACAGCAAAATTTTGTGGATTATTTAGGGCAGTTAGATAGCCTAGCTAAAAAGGCTAGGTTAGATAAGGACAAAGCAAATCTCATCGCTTCTATCAAAGGCAGAGAATTGCTTGTGCCTGTGGTAGGCGGATTTAGCGCGGGTAAAAGCACAGCGTTAAATGCGTTTTTAGGAGAGGATATTTTAAGCGTAGCCATTACGCCAGAGACGGCTTTGGCGACAGAGTTGCGCTATACAGATAGTGCGCCTTATGCAGAGGGCATAAAGGATAATGATAGCGTTGAGAAAATCGCCATTAGCGAGTTAGATTCGCTAAAGGATAGGGCAAAAGAGTTTAAATATATCAAACTTTATTTAAACAACCCCAAGCTAAAGCAAATCTCACCTTTGATTTTGGTGGATATGCCCGGCTTTGACGCACCCATAGAATTGCATAATAAAGCCATTATGGAGTATTTGGCGCGTGGGATTTACTTTGTGATTTTAGAGAGTGCTGAGAGTGGCACTATTGCGATGAGTATCAAAAAGCACATTGACAACCTAAAGACTTTGGGTAGGGATTTTAGCTTTTGTTTGAGTAAGGTGGATTTAGTTCCGCCTAGCACACTACAAAGCATAAAAGATAAAATCGCCACTAGCCTAAAGGCAGAATTTGGCTATGACAAAGATATAGCCTTGCTTGGAGAAAATGAAAATAAAGCCAAAGTATTGCAAATAATCATAGAGCAAATTAACGCAGAGAGCGTCTTTGAAAATCTCTACTTAGATACTTTGAAATTTGATTTTAACGACACAAAGTCAAGTTTGCAAACTACAATAAGCGCACTCAAATCCACCAAAGAGGAGGCAGATGAGGCACTCAAAGAATTGCAAAATGCGATAAAAGTCATCATCGATAAAAAGCAAAATATCGCACAAAATACCACTAGCGACACGCAAAGCGCAGTAAATGGCACGATGATGGCTGTGGATAGGGCGATTGAAGGTAGCATTAGCTCCATAGCACAAAGTGCGCTTAATAATCCACAAAGCATAAATTCACAAGTGAGCGAAATTGTTCGTAGCACATTATTAAGCGAATTTACAAGGCGTGGGAGCAAAATGCGTGAAAATCTCATAAGTGATTACAAACACGCGCTAAAAGATTTAAATGTCGCTTCATTGGAAATTGATTCATCGTGGGTGGAAAATGTCGTAGGCGCGATTAACACGGCATTGCACAATATATCTATCGGCGTTACGGATAATAGTGAGTTAGTGGAATCTGTCGCTTTGTTATTAGATGCGGGTTCATCTCTCGCTTTGGGTAAAGATCCTAGTCCATACATAGAAATTATAGCTGTTGTTGCAAAAGTTGTGGCTTCTTTCTTGCGCAAATTTGGCATTAAAAAAGAAATCGATGAGGGCAAATTGCTAATGGATATTTTACAAAGCGTTCGCAACACCATTACACCAGAGGTTAGCACCGCTTATAACAACCAAATATCCGCTACGCAAGAAATCATCGCTACGCTTATTGAATCCAAGCTAAAAGAAAAGCAAGATGAAATAAGCAAAGCACAAGAGGAAAAATCCAAAATCGCAGATAAGCTAAATGCTGAGATTGCGGATTTAAGCGCGATTATAGAGGCATTAGATAGCCTAGCGACAAAATATCTTTACAAATAAAGGAGAAAAAAATGAGTTTCAATGAATTTCTAAACAAAGTAGAAAAAATCGGTAGCATAGTAGAGGCAAATGAGATTTTGCGCAATGAGCGTGAGAATCTTTGCAAAGAGTATTTCATTAAAAGCGTTGATGAATTTAGGCGCGACCAAGCGGAGTTAGAGCGTAAAGAGCGTTTGTTAAAAATTGGCATTTTAGGGCGTGTAAAGGCGGGTAAAAGCTCGTTTTTAAATGCTTTGATGTTTGGTGGGGAAAATATCTTGCCAAAGGCTGCCACGCCAATGACTGCGTCTCTTACGATTTTAGAGTATGCTAAAAGTCCAAATTTTAGCGTGGAATTTTACTCACAAAAAGATTTAGATGAGATTGCTACAAAGGCAAGGGAATATCAAAATAAACTTAATGAGTGTGTAGAGAAAAAATTCATCGAATTAAAAGAAGAGGAACAAAGAAAAGCGTTTGACTCCGCGCAACCAATCGATGAAAAAAAATTGCGCCAAAATGCTTTGGATTCAGTTGAGAGTGATTTTAAAATCGAGCAAGAGGCACTCTTTGCGTGTTATGAGCAAAATGAGCTTATCAAAAAGAGCAAAATTTCTTTGGCGGAATTAGAATCAAATAAAGATTTTAGTGGGGATTTAGAGGCGATTTGTGCTAAATTAAGCGACTATGTAGGCGAAAATGGCAAATTTATGCCCTTTACCAAGTCAATTACGCTAAGACTTGATAATGAGTTTTTACAAGATGTGCAAATTATCGACACTCCCGGACTCAATGACCCTGTGCCGTCTCGCTCGGCTAGGACACTAGAATTTTTAGATAAATGCGATGCGGCGTTAGTGCTATCACCTGCAGGACAATTTCTAAATGCAAGTGATGTGGATTTGCTTGATAAATTGGATAAAAACTCTACTACAAAAATCTTTTTTGTGGCTTCTAGGGCAGATTCGCAACTACACGGGCATATTAAGAAAAATTCAAATGCAAATTTGGATACGGCAATATCACTTATAGAAAATGAGCTAAATTCTAGTATTTCACAAAAATTGCGTGAGGGCGAGGCAGAAAGTGCGATGATACAAAGGGCGATGAATGCAAAAATCGTTTTATCATCATCAATTTGTGCTAATTTTGCCCTAAGGGCAGAGAGCGATTTAGATGAGGACGAAACACATACTCTTAATCTTTTGAAAAAGCACTATCCTAATGATTTTTCGCCTGAAAAGAAAATGGATAGCTTTAAAAAACTTGCAAATATGCAAACACTACAATCGATTTTTGCAGAGTTAAAAAGAGAAAAAGAGTCTATTTTAGCACAGAGATTAGCTGAGAGTTTAGCCACAAAGCAAAATAATCTTAGCTCTTATCAACAAGCCTTAATTGATAGAGTCAAAGAGCAAATAGACAGAATACAATCAAGCGATTTAGATAAGCTAAAATCTCAAGAAATAGAGTTGCGCCAAATCAAACGCAATGCTGAATTTGCACTAGATGAGGCTTACGAGGATTTAAGAGATGAGCTAGTCAAAGAAGTAAGAAAATTGCTAAAAGACAAAAAAGATATGTTTTTTAGGGATTTGGAAAATAAAAGCGAAAGTGCAGAAGGTAGCAAACAAGAGCCATACACAAAAGATAAAGGTATGGGATTTTTCTTTTGGCGTAGCATTACAGGGAATCGCTATGAGGAAAGCACTAAAAATGTTATCACTTTCAAAGCAGGTATGATTCGTGGTGTTATCAAAGAAACTTGTGCGAATTTAGAGGATTTGCTTAGTATTGAGAGCAAAGATTTTATCAAAGAGTGGCGTAAAAAGGCACATAAGCGCGTAAGTGCAGTATTGCTTAAAGAAATGGAGGGCAAAAGCATTTATATGGATAGAATCCTTATATCAAATAGCATAAAGTCAGCCTTTGACACCATAGAATACCAAGAGATAAGCTACGAATCGAAGATTCCAGACTCTATAAATGGCGCAAGTGGCACATTAACAGGATATTATGCAGAGCAATTTATCGATGAAGTGGAAAAATATATCACTGATTTTAAAAGCCAAGTAGGCAAGGATATAAATAGCTTTGCAGATAAGATAAGGGCAAATTTAGAGGGCATAAAGCTAGGCGATAAAATCTTTGTCAATATCATCAAAGAAATCGAGCGACTAAAAGATGACTTAGCAAACAAAACACAACGACTTAAAGAATACAAAAACTTACAAACAAACTTAGAGGAGGTAATGTAATGAGTGTGCTTAGTAAGATAATGGGATTATTTGGATATGTAAGGTGCGATTTATTGGATAGTGAAATATCTAAAAATACTACATTAGAAAAGCAAAAGGCGGATTTGCATAGTGAGGTAGAAAATTTAACGGCACATAATGCGAATCTAACCTTTAAAAATACTCTTATCGCGCAATTATTAGGCGATAGAGGACATAGTGAGCCACTGCAAAATTTTATAGTGCAGTTTGGCAAGTTTTATAGCTTTATGAATAATGATGATAGCTTAAGCAACGAAGCAGAGGCATTTTCACTAATGCAAAGCATAGAAAAAGAATTAGAAGTCATCTCAACCGCCCCACAACTATACAGCAAAGAAGTGATTGCGGTGGGTGGTGGATTTAGCGCGGGGAAAAGTGAATTTATTAGTTCGCTTATCACTGCGCAAAATGTGAGTTTGCCTATCGGCATAAAGCCTACTACGGCGATTCCTACCTATGTGCTTTCTAGCGAAGTAACGCAACTTGTGGCATTTTCAAATAGTGGCGCAAGGGTGGAGCTAAATAAGTTGGATTCAGAGATTCATAGCAAAATCAACCACGATTTTATCGAAAATTTTGGTTTTAATCTTAAAAAGATTATGCCCTTTATGGTGCTAAAAACGCAAAAAAATTATGAGCAATTATGCTTTATCGACACGCCCGGGTATAATCCATCAAAAGATGGCTTTAAATATAGCGATAGAGAAAGTGCAAATGCGTTTTTAAGCAATGCAAATGCTTTACTTTGGCTAATAGGGCTTGATAGCAAAGGCACAATAGAAAAAGATGATATAAATTTTTTAAGTGAGTTAGATTTACGTCATAAAAAACTCTATGTCGTGCTAAATAAGGCGGATTTACCAAGTCCAAGCCAAAGAAAAGCCGTGCTAGAGCAAGTCGCCAAACAGCTCAATGCTTATAGCATAAACTATGAGGGCATAAGCACATATAGCGCGACAGAAAAGGTGGAATATGAATTTGAAAAAGTCTCGCTAATGGAATTTTTGGATTCGCTATCATCATCACAAACCTTGCAAAAAACGCTTATAGAGCGACTTTTTAGCGTATATACAATGTATAATGAATCTATCTTGCGTAAAAAGAAACGCAAGGAAACGATTTATAAAGCACTGCACGAGCTAGATATTGCGCTAGGTGGGGAGCTAGATGAAGATTCGCCACATTTTGGGCGACTAAGCAAAATCAAAAATATATTTCAAGTCGGCAACGAAGCAGAGCAATCGCTAAGCGAACTACAAAAAATCGTCCTAGATATGAAAAAATCTATCGATGATATTTTTGGCAAACCTTTGAAAATAGACTTGCCACAAATCGATGAAAAAGATATAAAAGTCGAATTTGACTTAGCTGTGGAGGAAATAATCGATGATGAATCTAGCCAAACACGCAAACCACGCACTAAAAAGAAGCGAGATTCAAAGAGCGATAAGGGTGAGGGAAAAGATGAAGTAAGCGTAGCTTTGGGGCGAAATCCATTTTTGTGGTGGTTTCGTGGAATATAAAAGGAGGACAAAATGGCAATAGCAACACCAAAGAAATGCTTTAAATG
>JBNMHH010000117.1:0-6454 GCA_050872665.1 Helicobacteraceae bacterium | reverse complement strand
CCATTTTAGTTAATCGTGAATCAAAGGCGATTCGCTGACTTTTGGCGAATCTAAAGACAATTTTATTGATTCGCCTTTGAGACATTGATTTGCTTGTAATTTAGATTCGCTAGATTTGGATTCTTCGCGCTGTCGCGCTCAGAATGACGAAGTGGGGGGGGGTAAATCGCGCATTTTGGATTGCCACGAATCTGCTACGCAGATTTTCGCAATGACGAGGTAGCGAGGTTCGTCATTGCGAGTGAGTAAAACGAGCGAAGCAATCCACAAGATTCGTCATACTGAGGGCTTTAGCCCGAAGTATCCATTTAGACGAATCGTGTATCAAAGGCGATTCGCTGACTTTTGGCGAATCTAAAGACAATTTTATTGATTCGTCTTTGTGTCATAGATTCACTTGTAGTTTAGATTTGCTAGATTTGGATTCTTCGGCGACTTTGTCGCCTCAGAATGACGAGGTGGGGGCGATTCGTATATTTTGGATTGCCACGCCTTGCCTAAAGGCAAGTCTCGCAATGACAAAAAGAGTATGGATTGATTCGCCTTGACTCTGTCAAAGATTCGCAATGACGGGGTGATTTAAATTGTAGATTCGCACAAAAGCAATCAACTTAAAAATTTCCCTACCATTTTAAAGGGACAGAAAGTTGTCTATTTTTATCGATAAAATACGATTTGTATTTTGATAAAAAGGAGCAAAAAATGAAAAACACAAACAATACAAAAGATTCACAAAATCCACAAAAGGCATATTCCGCATTTAGCGCATTGCAAGAGATTTTATATCAACTAAAAGCGCAGGATTTAGCGGGATTAGCGGAGTTTTTTGGCTATGTGCGAGTGGAGCGTTGCGAGGCGATTTTGGAGCGATTTTTGGGCGCGAAAAATATGCGCGAGTGGCTCAAAAACGGCTATTATGATATGGTTTATAGTGCGATTAGCTTTTTGCAGAAGTGCTATGCGTTTGTGAATGCAGAGAGTTTAGATAGAGAGATTGCCCTAGCGAAGGCGGAAAATGCGCGAATCGACTTTCTAAATAGTGGCTATATCCGCATAAAGACGGACTTTAGGCGGGAAAGTCAGCCACTTTTTGCGCTGTCTATGTCGCAGGGTGCGTTGTATCTGCCCATTTTTGCGGATAAAGAGTGGATATATTTTAGCGATGATGAGTTATTAAAACACACGCAAAATCGCCTTGTGGCGCACTTTGTGAAGTGTGGCGGGAAAGTCGGTTGCCCTTTTAACTGCAATATTACAGGCTATGAAATGACGCTTGGTGGGCGCAAAATCGACTTTAGTGTTCAAGGTGAGATTATTAGCGATTCAAACAATCCTAGCGCATATCCAAATGCGAATCCACCCAAAGATTCCGCGCCAAAGATAAGCCTAAAAGTCGGCAAAACGGACATTACGAATCTATTTGCGTTTAAAAAAGTGATTCCTTTGGAGAAAAACAATGAAAACGGCACAAAATAATATAGCGGTGGATTCGCTAAGTATCGTTTTGGGATTTCGTATCTCTAGCTATTCACAAGCGCTTTATGTTTATAACACGCTATATTACGGACGCAAAGGCAGTTTGCATTTTAAGAGTGCTACCACACTTACGCAGACACTGCGAATCGTCCGCCAAACGATACGCAAACATTACGCGCAAATGGAGCAGAAAAATATCGCACATTGGATAAATGGCTACATATTGCATTTACGCATACTTGGGGAAAATGTCCTATTTTTCGACACGCAGGGCAATGAGATAGGCGATGATATTAGCCCACTGCCTTATCGCAACTTTAGCTTTGAGACGCTTTATGGTAGCACGGATTCGTTTCTAAAGCCAAATCTCCCGCCAAATGCCAAACGGCAATATATTCCACGCAATGATGACTATCGAAAATGGCGCAAAAGCGGCGTGAAAATGGGGATTATCAGCTCTTATGTGGTGGGTGATTCGCCTAACACAAAGGCAGATAAAAATCTGCGAATGCAACTAAAGGCAAATGACAAAATCCGCCATATTTGCATAAATGGGCGTTTGAGTGATGAATGCGAGATAAGCTATCTTATCTACGCGCTTGATAATGCGTTTGATTTGCGTGGATTTTTGTGTGCGCTTGGGGTGCAGTTTCGCCAAAATGCCATACTTTATAGTGGCGATGGATTGGCGTTTGAGCGCGTTTATACTTCGGGGATTTGTCGCAATGAAATGCTTTATCAAGCAAATTTGTGGCACAGCAGTGGCAATTTTAACAAGCAAAATTACGAGCATTTACGGAATCATTTTGGAGGCAAATACAAAGTGTCGCAATATGCGGATATATTTGCTAGTAATTAAAGGAGGTAAAAAAATGATATTTTGGTATTTTAAACGGCGCAAAGCACGAATCAAAGCAAAAAAGGAAGCGTTAAAATTGTTAGATGAAAATTTAGCAAAAATTGTGGCGAATCTAGTGCGAATCGCAGTGATTGAGAGAGATAAAGAGATTCGATTCGAGGTGTGGGAGCGTGAAATCATTGAGTGGCTAAATGAGATTTATCTTAAATGTGAAAATTTAGATTACAACTATCGCATAAGGGGCAAAGAGTATTATGATGCGATAAAACGGGCATTTATAAAGCCAAAAGTCGTCATCGACTCCGCGCTAATGGATTTTAGCGATGATGATTTGTATGAACGCGATGAGAAAAAGGTGGATTCACGCACACTTGAGGCTATAAATCATTATAGATTGCATAGAGTGATTTATGACATTTTATTTGAGCAATTTAAGATAATGAAAGAGCTAAATTGGCATAAAACGACATTTACGCAGGATTTTAATTATTCGGCTATAAAATGGAGGACAGATGATGAAAACATTTGACATAAAATCAGGTAGGCTAACAAAATATGGAATGCTACGCTGGGAAATAGATAGATTGCGCAAAAAATTATTTTGGGCAAAAAAAGATTTTGCTAAATTTTTGTATGATTTAGGGCTAAATTTTATGGGAAAACGGAATAGCTTTGAATATATCAAAGAATATTTTAGAGTTGTGGCAAATTCGCTTGTGAAAATCGGATTTTATGATGGCGATGATAGAGCGCAAAAAGTAGAGAAGTGGAAACACACAGCAGACACTCATCTAAAAAACATTAGCTTTATGGGTCGTAATTGCGATGAGAAATTATTGTATTATTGGCGTTATTGGCATCTGCAACCTAGAAATCAACTTACATACAAAGACTATATTTATGCACTTGAATCGTGTAGGATTGATTTAATGAAAGCGCATAGTGAGCTAATGCTTGATGATATAGAGGATAGCATAGACGCACAAAATTTATCATATAAGCAAAAGCGCGAGAAAATCATAGCGTTGCATAATATGGGAATTGGCTATTTGGCAGACAAAGTAAAATTTAGAAAGGTAGGAAGCATATTCATACCAGAAATTATCTACAATCTCTTAAAAGAGGAATGCAAAGCGATAGTAGAAGATAGCTACGAATCACCATATAATGGAATTAGTCCAAATAATCCATACTACTTGCAATTACTAGGCGATTCTACGCACGATGAGTAAGGCACAAGCGGGGAGGCGAAAAATGATATTTAGATATTTCAAACAGCGCAGGGCGCGAATCGAAGCAGAAAAAGAAGCATTAAAATTACTTGATGAAAATTTAGCAAAAATTGTGGCGAATCTAGTGCGAATCGCAGTCATTGAGAGAGATAAAGAGAAGCGATTCGAGGTGTGGGAGCAAGAAATAGTAGAATGGCTAAATGAGATTTATCGTAAATGTATGAATATCAAATACGATGGGTGGCTACATTGGCGGGATTTTGACGATGCGATTAAAAATGCCCTTTGGAATCCAAAGGTTGTGTATGATACCGCGCTATATGGATTTACAGATAAGGACTTGTGGTGGGAGGATAGAAATGATAATTTTGAGCGAATTGACTGCATAACGCATAGTGGTGAACACGACATATATTATATAAAGCTAATTTTAGATAATCAGCTTGATGAAATGCAACAGCTTAGGTGGAATGAAAAGACATTCACGCGCGATAATATGTATTTAAAATTAAAATTAAGGATGTCGTAATGAAAAAAGGAAATATTTTTAAGCGAATCTATCGGTGGTATCGGTGGAATATATACTACAAATTGCCCGAGTGGCTTTTCTATTCGCCCAGCTTTTTTATCTATGATTTGGGGCTAACGCTCACAGGTAGGCAAAGAGGCATAGAATATGTGGAGGTGTATTTGGATAAACTATCCATAGTGCTAGAAAAAATCGCTATTTATGATGAAGCCAATAGAGAAAAACGCATAAGGCAGTGGGAATATGAGGCAAATGTCTATCTAAACAATATCCACTGCAAATGCAATAATCTCACGGCAGAAATAGGTGATTCTCGCCGAAAAAGGCTTAGATTCAAAGACTATGTCTATGTGTTAGGCTATTTGCGAGTAGGTGGCGCAAAGCACGAACTAGAAAATGAAGGCTTAGAAAATGATTGGAAAAGCGTGAATTTGGACGGACTAGATTATAATCAACAGCGCGATAAAATCATAGCAATGCACAACATAAAGCCAAAAAAGATAAAGTTTAGAGAGTGGGAGCATAAAGAGCTACGCGACATTATTTACAATCTCTTAAAAGAGGAATTTAGGGAAATGGCGCAACATTTGCACTACTATTACTTTGGAATCTCTAGCGATAATCCATATTATTTGAAATTATTAGGCAATACAAAAAGTGGAGGCGAAAAATGATATTTAGATATTTTAAACAGCGCAGAGCGCGAATCGAAGCAGAAAAAGAAGCGTTAAAATTATTAGATGAAAATTTAGCAAAAATTGTGGCGAATCTAGTGCGAATCGCAGTGATTGAGCGTAATCAAGAGGAGCGATTCGAGATTTGGGAGCGCGAAATCGTAGAATGGCTAAATGAGATTTATCACAAATGCGAAAATCTAAAATATGGTGGCAAAATAACTTACAGCGACTACGATGACGCGATAAAAAATGCCCTATCAAATCCAAAAGTCGTCTTTGACACCGCGCTAATGGACTTTAGCGATGATGATTTTTATAGTAGCGATGAGGAAAAGGCGGATTCGTGGCGTGGGCGTGAAAATATCTGCCACTATTATGAACTAGGAAATATAATATTTGTCATTCGTCAGCAATTTTGGGCTATGCGTGAGTTACGATGGGATAAAAAGACATTTACAAGAGAGTTTATGTATGCGAAATATATCAAATTAAGGATGCCATAATGAAAAACGCTTTGAATCGATTGAAAAAAATCTATGATAATCTGTATTGGAAAATATCGTGGATTTTGCCTGAATGGTGTAGCTATTCGCTTGGCTTTTTGTGCTATGATATAGGGCTAACGCTCACAGGTAGGCAAAGAGGCATAGAATATGTGGAGGTGTATTTGGATAAAGTGGTTGCGTTGCTAGAAAAAATCGCTATTTATGATGAAGCCGATAGGATGCAAATGATAGAGAAATGGAAAAATATGGCGGATACTTACCTAAAAAATATAAGCTACAAATGCAATAGCCTAAATGGCGAAACTGACCCTAAGCGTCAAAAACGACTGCGTTATAAAGACTATATGTATGTGCTTAGCTATATGCGAATCGGCAGAGGAAAGGTAGAGTTAGAAAACGCGGACTTAGTGCAAAGATGGCGTAATATAGACTTAGAAGGGCTGACTTTTGAGCAACAAAAAATAAAAATCAACGAAATGTATGATGCAGAGGATAATAAAGTCAAATTTAAAGAGTGGGATTATGATGAGCTACACGACATTATTTACAATCTCTTAAAAGAGGAATTTAGGGAAATGTCAAAGGGTTGTTATGTGGGAATAAATCCTTACAATCCATACTATTTACAGATAGAAAATGGCGATATAGTGCGCCAAAATGAAAATGGAGTGAGCATAAAGGCGTATTCATTTAGCGATAAAAGCGACAAAAAATTACCCAGCAAAAATGGCATAATAACTGTCGCAATGTCGCTTTTACCTAAAAAGGCTGACAAAGCAAAAGAGAATGAGCAATGATTGTGGAGTTAAGGTGGCAAAAATCTCTAAATCAATATACTTTCATCTTTTTTGCCACCGAAATTCGTTACAAAGCCCTGCGTTAGGCGCATTCCATATAGCACCACAACCCAAGAGCAATAAATCCACAAAATAAAAAACATTAAAATCGAAAATGAGCCATAAATCGTGCTATACGCCTTATTGAAAAATACATAATACACAAATGCCCATTTTAGCACACTCCACACAATCATAGTGATGAGCGATGACGCAAGTAGGGACAAAAATGGCAATGGTTTATTTGAGAGAATTTTAAACAGCACGAAAAACAGCACCCAAATGGATAAAAACGGCAGTAAATCGCCGAAATTCACAAATGAAAGCGTTGTGTTGTTG
>JBNMHH010000116.1:0-6482 GCA_050872665.1 Helicobacteraceae bacterium | reverse complement strand
CTATGGCAGTGGCGGACTATGCGCTGGCAAAGCGATGATGCTAAGCACGACTTGGAATGCGCCTTTGTATGCGTTTAACGAAGTGGGCGAGTTTTTTGATGTGCGCGGTGTAGATGAATTTTTTGTGCATACTTATAAGATTTTTGCGTTTTTAGGATTCACGCGGTTTTTGCCGAGCTTTATGGCAAATGATGTGCATAAAAATCCAAACTTTGCAAAATGGGAGAGGGATTTGAGAGCGCATATAGTGGAGAATTTTGGGTAAAAGCTAAATAAATCAAGCAGAAAGGACAAATCTTGCTAAAAGCAGAAAATGATATAGGCAATGTAAGAAAAGCTAAAAGCACTCAAATAAAGCGACATATAAGCCAAATGAGCGAAAAAGGTGTAAAAATTTTGATTGGTAAATTTAACAAATTAGATATATCAAAAACAACGATTGATTATGGGCATTTATCCAAAAAATGCAGGGAAAGAAATGTCAGCTTCAAAAAGCAAGATATTTATGATTTGCTTCATAGAGCGAGTTTAGGGGGGGGGGCAAAAGATTGTAAATATGATTGTGGAGTATAATAACACTCACAAAGAGCAAAGCTATGATGAAAGGCTAATCTTGCGAGATGATAAAGTAGTGCAGACAGATAAAGGTGAGCAAAATCTCTGCATAGTCATCTCACTAACGCAAAATGAAGTAATAACGGCGTATTATAATCCACCAAAAGACAAACACAAAAGCATAGATATGAGCAGGTATTGTCCACATCCTTTAAATGGAATTTAAAATATTGCAAATCACGCGAAACTAATTTATAAGTCCAATATTTAGTTTAATCTTATCGCTCTTTGTCAAAAAAATCAACTAACATAATATTTTAAATTTTTGCTAAAATTACGCTACAAATCTAAATCAAAGCGCGAATCTAAAGAGCATAAAGGAAAAATAAAATGAACAAAGCATATTTTGGCGAGTTTGGTGGGCAGTTTATCCCTGAGACGCTGATGAGTTGCGTCATCGAGCTAGAAAACGCCTACAATCACTACAAAAATGACAAGGGCTTTAACGCCGAACTAGAGGAGCTTTTTAACTCTTATGCCAATCGCCCCTCGCGCCTATATCACGCTAAAAAATTAAGCGCGGATTTGGGTGTGAAAATCTACCTAAAGCGCGAGGATTTAAACCACACAGGCTCACATAAAATCAACAATGTGCTTGGGCAAAGCCTTTTGGCTAAAAAAATGGGCAAAACGCGCATAATCGCCGAGACAGGCGCAGGACAGCACGGCGTAGCTACGGCTACGGCAGCGGCACTTTTGGGGTTAGGATGCGAAATATTTATGGGGAAAGAAGATTGTATCCGCCAAGCCCTAAATGTCTATCGTATGCGACTTTTGGGCGCGAAAGTGCATAGCGTGGAGAGTGGGACTGCTACGCTTAAAGACGCTGTGAGCGAGACTTTGAAAGAATGGACAAAGCGCATAGATGATACGCACTATGTGCTAGGTAGCGTTATGGGACCGCACCCTTTCCCCACAATCGTGCGCGATTTTCAAGCGGTGATTTCACGCGAGATAAAAGAGCAGATTTTGGAGTGCGAATCGCGTCTGCCAAATATGGTAATCGCTTGTGTAGGCGGTGGAAGCAACGCAATGGGGAGTTTTTATCATTTTTTGGAGGATAAGGAAGTCGCGCTTGTGGGCGTGGAGGCAGCAGGGCGTGGCATAGATACACTAGAAACTGCCGCTACTATCAGCACGGGAGAAGTGGGAATATTTCACGGAATGAAATCGCTTTTTTGCCAAAATGACTTTGGGCAAATCGCGCCTGTGTATAGCATAAGCGCGGGGTTAGATTACCCGGGCATAGGACCAGAACACGCATTTTTAAATGCCACGAATCGCGCCAAATACGAGGCAATCACTGATGATGAGGCAGTAAGTGCGTTTGAATACTTATCGCGCTTAGAGGGCATAATCCCCGCTATCGAATCCGCCCACGCAGTCGCCTATTTACGCAAAGTCGCGCCAAATCTCCCTAAAGATTCGCTAGTTGTAGTTACGCTTTCAGGGCGTGGCGATAAGGACTGCGCAGCGATTGCGCGGTATCGTGGGGAGGAAGTTTATGAGTAGCATTTTTAAAGGGCACAAGGGCTTTGTCGCCTTTATCACTTATGGTTATCCTAGCATTGAGGCAAGTGAGAGGCTAATTGAAGTAATGGCGCAAGAGGGCGTAGATTTGATAGAAATCGGCATTCCATTTTCTGACCCCACAGCAGAGGGCGAAGTCATCACTAATGCAAATGCAAATGCCCTAAAATGTGGCATAAATACGCAGCAAGTCTTTGAATCTTTGGCGCGAGTGCGGACAAAATGCGCTGTGAATCTAGCATTTATGACTTATGCAAATGTTGTTTTTTCTTTTGGAAAAGAGCGATTCACCTCGCAAATGAGAGACTTACAAATAAGTTCGCTTATATTGCCTGATGTGCCTTTTGAGGAAAAAGGTGAGTTTGAGGGTGTGTGCGTGGCAAATGGTGTGGATTTGATTTCGTTTATTGCGCCTACAACGGCGCAAAATAGCGATAGATTTAGACGAATCGTGCGCGAATCAAAGGGCTTTATTTATTGTGTAAGTTCGCTAGGCGTAACGGGAATGCGCGTTAATGTCGGCGGTGGCGTGAGAGAAATGATAGAGCAAATAAAGCAGATTCGCAACGATATTCCTGTGGCGGTGGGATTTGGCATTGCAGATGCGAAAAAAGCGCGTGAAATAGCGCAGTTTGCCGATGCCATAATCATAGGAAGCGCAATCGTGAGACTATGCGAAAGTGAAAGCGATTGCATAGAAAAAGTCGGCGCATTTGTGCGCGAAGTGCGAAACGCGTTAGATTCGCTTTCGTTAGATTCGCTTTAAGGTGTGGCGATGATATTACTTATCGATAATTATGACAGCTTTTGCTACAATCTATATCAGTTGCTAGGTGAGTTTGACAGCGATTTGCGCGTGGTGCGCAATGATGAACTAAATGTGCGACAGATTGAGGCTTTGCACCCGAATCTCATCGTCCTGTCCCCCGGTCCCGGAAAGCCAGAAAATGCGGGGATTTGCGTGGATGCAGTCAAACATTTTGCAGGGAAAATCCCCATTTTTGGCGTGTGCTTGGGACACCAAGCCATTGCAATCGCATTTGGCGCAAAAGTGGGCTATGCAAAAGCGATAATGCACGGCAAAACCTCGCAAATTGCGCTAGATACAAAATCACGGCTTTTTAAGGGATTTAGCCCCCAAACAACCGTGGCGCGTTATCATTCACTTGCAATCATCGAATCCACCTTGCCAAAAGAGCTAAAAGCTATCGCACACAGCGATGACGGCGAGATAATGGCAATCGAGCATAAAAAATACGCGCTTTTTGGAGTGCAATTCCACCCCGAATCTGTTATGACAAATGAGGGCAAAAAAATGATAGAAAATATTTTGGGCGCAATATAAAATCTAATTTACCTTAAATACATAAGTCTCGCGTGGCAGGGCAAAGAAATTTGTCCTTTTGCCAAAAAATTCTGCGCCAAAATATTTGACGCTAATGTATTTTATAAAAGGCATTAGCGCGATTTGTGGCACACTAGGGAATCCACTCCTAAAAATTAGCTCACCACGCTCACTTGCCACCTGCAACGAATCCCCAAACGCATTTTTATTGCTTACAACAATCAAATCATTTGCTCTAGGTGTGCCACTCTCAACCGCAAACATATCATCAAACTCATTAAGCACCTCACTTGTGCGAATATCAAAGCTGTCATAGCTAAATCCATAAAGCATAATTACATATTTGCAAAGATAAATGCTATAAATCTGCGCCTCAAATCCATATATCTCTCTCCCACGCCCAACGCCCTGAAAATAGATATGAATCTGTGGATTTTCTTTAATATAAGATGCTAAAAAATCTATCGTGCGGTGGAATTGCACACCTTGCGCCTTTAAATCTATTATTTTATGGATTCCGCTTGGTAAATTTTGCGTTGCAAATCCAAATAGCCCCAAAATTAGGCAGATTTTTATAAAAATATTGCGAAAATATTTTCGCCCAAAATATAGCACACTTGGGATTCCAAGCACGAAGCAAGGCAATAAGTAATATGGGGCATACATTTTTAGCGCTATAAATGCACTAAAATATCCAAAACTAGCACATAATAATCCATCAAAAAATGGTTCAATTTGCTCTTTTTTTATAAAAACGCAATAGATTCGATAAAGCAAAATTCCACCCACTGCAAAAATAATTACACTATCGTTGAAAGCACAGCTTATCAAATCATATAAATGCAAAACATTTTGATTATAATATTCGCGCACATTCCAAAACACAAAAATCAACAAAACATACAAAATCACATAAAGCAAAGCTGAGCAAATAATATAAATGGCATATTTTGATAAATCTTTTTGGTTTGTTTGAAACGCAGAAATTAACAAAACTACGCCAAAAGCAAAAGCAGCGATAAAAGTCGGCTCTTTGTAGTAAAGTGCGATATTTAGCGATAAAATACCTATAATTTGGTAGCATTTTGCATATTTGCCCCCCCCCATATCCCTTATCACACAAAAACTACAAAGCATAAAGATTGATAGCCAAATAACTTGTAATTTCTCAGGGTAGCAAATGCCAAAAAATACAGTTACAAAAGCTACACTTAATGATAAAAGTGCGGTTATAATGGTATTTAGTGCGCTTTTGCCATTGCTAAGATTTAGGATTTTTAGATAGAGTATAGCAAAGATAATAAATAAAATCGCATTTACACCAAAAAATAAATATGGTGATTTTGAGATTTGCATTAAAAATAGCAAATCTATATTTGCAAATGGGTAAAATCGCCCCTCGCTTGGATTGCCACCTGTATATAAATAAAAATTTATTTCATTTTGATAGATATTTGCAAAACGCGATAAATCATCTAAATTCGGCGCATATCTCGAAAATGCCACCAAAATCACACAATAAATCGCCACAAAAATAAAGAAAAATTTATGGCTTTTGATTGCGCTAAAGATTGCACTACAAATCTCCGCGCAAAAATCTGTCAAATTTCTAGTCATTTGCGCTATTTGATTTCCTCGATTTCTAGCGTCAAAAAATTAAATTTCAAGCTCTCTAGCTTTTGTTGCAAGTCGCCGTTTTCATCGCGCAATGCCTCGCGCTGAGATTTCAAATAATTGATATTTTTACTCGCATAATAAATATTGTTTGCCAAATAAACCTGTGGCATAAATAAAAGTAGCACCAAAAACAAAATCGCATACGCCACAAACAGCGCACCGATTTCACTTTGCTTATTTAGTCGCTTGTCTAGTGGCTGTAAAATGGCGTCCTTTTCATCTGCGATAAATGCGCTAGGACGCGGATTTTCATTAGTCTCTATGCTTATGCTAGACTCCGCGCCCTGCTCCAAATCATCATAAGCAGCCTCGCTAAAATCAAAGCCCTGAAATTGTGGCGCGTAATTATTATGCGAATCCGCCAAATCGCTATTTTTATTAGCGACAGATTCAAGCGATTTTGGCGAATCCACGCCCAAATGCGATTCGCGCAATTTATCTAAATCTAACGCATTGATTTTATCCGCCGAAGGCGATGAAGCAGAAGCACTTTTATCATCAAAACTCAGCCCAAAATCATCTAGGCTATATCCCTCGCCTAACTCATCTTTTTTATCCATAGAATTTAAAACACCTCATTTTCGCGCTTCTAGCGCGTTTGTTGTGTGAAATCTCATTTGCGCTTGGGATTATGGGCTTTTTTGTGAGAACTTCGCCCTTTTGGTTGTTGCCCCCGCACTCGCACTTCATAGCGTCTTTATCGCACACACAACCCGCGCTCCACGCCTTAAACGCCTCTTTCACAATCCTATCTTCAAGCGAATGAAATGAAATTATAGCAATTTTTGCGCCTTTTAGATTCGCGATTTTGTCTAAAAATCGGCGTAACGCGCCTAGCTCGTCATTTACCTCAATGCGAATCGCTTGAAATATAAGCGTGGCAGGGTGGATTCCGCCTCTTGCTTTTGTGTGCTTTTCTAAAATCGCACATAGCTCTTTTGCGCTTTCAATCTTGCGATTTTTCCGCGCCTCCAAAATAAGATTTGTGATTTTTTGATAATTGTGAATCTCGCCAAAATCCCTAAAAATGCGATTTAGCTCATCTTTGGAATGGCCGTTGATGACAGCTTTTGCGCTGAGTGGCGAATCCAAATCCATACGCATATCCAAAGTGGGCGACTCAAAGCTAAAACCGCGCTCTAAAATATCCACTTGTGGCGAGGAAATGCCTAAATCAGCCAAAATGCCATAGATTTTTTGGGGTGGATTTTTTGGATTCGCAGGGCGATTCGCCAACTTTTCTAAATCAGCGCAATTTAAATTTTCCAAAATCTCGCCCACTTTTTCATCAAAACCGCCCTGCACTGCCCTAAAT
>JBNMHH010000115.1:0-6507 GCA_050872665.1 Helicobacteraceae bacterium | reverse complement strand
TTGCTATCGCGTCCGTAATGTCTAATGGTTTAATTTCTTTTGTAATCCCCAAAATTTTTTTTACCATAAATGCCACTTGGGTTTTATCCGCTTTGCCGTTGCTTGTGAGCGTTTTTTTGACTTGCAGGGGCGTGTATTCGGCGAAATTGCCTAATTCTTGGATTATCTTAAAGCTAATCGCACCCCTAAATTGCGCGAGTTTGATGACGGATTTGGGATTATAGGCATAAAAAATGTCCTCAATCGCCACCGAATCGATTTTGTGATTTTGCAAAATGAGATTAAATCCCTCGTTAAACTCCGCCATTTGGTGCTGTAATTTGCTCTCTTTGATTTTAATAAGCCCTGCTTCAAGCAAACTCATCTTATTTTTATCGCCGCTAATGATTGCGTATCCGCAGTTTTTCGTCCCCGGGTCAATGCCTAAAATATTCATTTTTGCCACCTTAAAAATTTTAATTCACATATTTTCACATAAAATTCACTATAATTTCACATAGTTTTTCACATAACATTTTAGCACGAATTTTAGGGAGTTAGCGCGATGATTTGGGATATTATTTTAAAAGATTTGGAAAAAAAGCTGAATTCTAGGGATTTTAACCGCTATATTAAAAATATTAGATATAGCGAGGAAAAGTCCGATTCAAACCTAAAAGTCCTAGAAGTGGATAATATTTTTATCCTAAATTGGATAAAGACAAATTATCTTAGCAAAATTTCATCGCTTTTTGAGACATACACGGATATTAAGCCAGAGATTCGGCTGATTTTAAAGACAAATAATGACGCACCCACAAAGGAAAATACGAGTTTTCACACTAAGATTTTGATTAAAAACTCCGTGCTAAACCCAAGCTACACTTTTGAGACATTTAAAGTCAGCAAATCAAACGAATATCCCTTTAATCTATCGCGAATCGTGGCAAAAGAGCAAGGCGTAAATTACAATCCACTTTTTATCAGCGGAAATACGGGCGTGGGCAAAACGCACTTGCTAAATGCCATTGGCAACTATAATGTCGAGCATAAAAATGTGATTTTAATCACAAGCGAGGAATTTTTGAATGATTATATGACGCATTTAAATAATAAATCTATGGAACGATTCCGCGAGAAATACCGCAAATGCGATTATTTGCTCATCGATGATATTCAATTCTTTAGCGGAAAACCAAAGGTGCAGGAGGAATTTTTCCACACATTTAATATTTTAAAGGATAATAAATCCCAAATCGTCCTAACCTCCGATAAACCCATAAAAGAGCTTAGCGGAATCGAGGAGCGACTAAAATCCCGCTTTGAATCAGGCATAGTCTCCCACATAAATCCCCTTGAAGTGGAGCTAAAAAAGGACATTATCAAGCAAAAATGCGAATTAAATTTCATTGATTTAGATGATGAGATGATAGAGCATATCGCCATAAATACGGGCAGTAATGTGCGAATGATTGAAGGAATCCTAACTACCATTAACTCATTTGCGACTATTATGAATCAAGAACTCACGCTTGACTTGGTAAAAAATGTCGTAGGCGACATAAAGCGCAATAATAATCCCAAAGTTACACTTGAGGACATTATCGAAACCACCGCGAAAGTTATGAATCTAAAGCCAAGCGAGATTAAAAGCAAAAAGCGCACAAAGGATATAAATTTGGCGCGAAAGGTTGTGATTTATTTAGGGCGCAATGTATCATCAAATTCTATGGCAGAACTCGCCAAAATCCTAGATATGAAAGACCACAGCACCATAAGCAAGGCGATTAAAAAGATTCAAGGCGAGGTAAATGACACAAACAACGCAAAAAATATGGACTTGCGACAAAAAATTGCAGAAATTGAATCAAAAGTTAAGGAAATTAAAAAATAAAAAAGCAAAATTATGCCACAATATCATCATAATTTTTTCCAAACTTTAAAAACAAAATTTTTCTTATGAGATGGGGTTAAAATGAGAATTTTCACATAATTCACATCTCTACTAAGATTACTAAAAAAATTATTTTAAAATTTGGGAAGCCAAAAGGAGTAAAAAATGAAAATCACAATAAACAAAAGCGCGATTGAATCCGTAGTCAGCAGTATCCAGCCATTCATAGAAAAGCGCGATATTAGCGCAATTACTGCTTGTGTGCTATTGCAAGTGCAAAATGGAGAGCTTAGCCTAAGGGCGACAGATTATGAGATAGGAATCATAGCTAAGATTGAGTGTCAAAGCGCAGATAGCGATGGCAATATAGCCGTAAATGGCAAGAAATTATTAGATTCGCTAAAAAGTCTAAAAGATGAGAATATCACGCTAGAAAAGAAAGATTATGGCGAAAAGGGCGAGAAGTTAGAGATTAAGCAAGGCAAATCTGTTATAAAATTGCCAACCCTTATCAGCGATAATTTCCCTGAATTCCCAGAGAATTATCAAAATTCCAAGTTAAATATCGACTCAAAAAACCTCATCGATTCGCTAAAACGGCTTATCCCTGTGATTGAAATCAACAATCCACGCACAGAATACCGCAACGCGCTAATTGATATTAAAGAATATAAGTTTAATTTCGTAGCCACCGATACAAAACGGCTTGAAGTCATTAGCTTTGATAGCCAAAGCGTGGATAAAATGAACTTTATGTTCCCTAAAAAGGCGATTATGGAAGTGCAAAAACTTTTTGCTGAGGATTCAAATATCTATTTCAACGATAAAAATATCATTATTGAAAATGAGAAATTCACATTTTGGACGAAGATTCCAAACGGCAACTTTATCGACTATGAAAAAGTCATTCCCAAGGATATAAAATACCGCGTCCATATTGACAAAGATAAAATCACAGAGGCGTTGAAAATCATCAATTCTGTGTGGTTTCAAGCGCGTCTCACATTTAAAAAAGACAGCGTTTTCTTTGAAGTCGTATATAGCGATAAGGATTTTGAGGCAACCGCGGAGATTGATTTGGACGCCGAGCTTAATAAAGAATTTATCGAAAAATTAGGTGATGATTCGTTCTCAATTACGGTGAATTCTAAGCATATTTTGGACTTTGTCGCCCATATAAACACACAAACATTTGAATTTGGCATAAATGAAAACTTGCATTCCGCATCAACGCTAAAAAGCGATAATTTCTTGCTGACATTTATGCCTATTTTGGATTAGATTTTGGCGTTAGATTCGCCTAAATATTTGCAAAAATAAAGGATTCGCACAAAAATGAATGAATATAGCTCAAAAAATATTAAGGTTTTAAAGGGTTTAGAGGCGGTTAGAAAACGCCCCGGAATGTATATCGGCGATACGAATATCAACGGGCTTCATCATATGGTTTATGAAGTCGTGGATAATTCCATTGATGAGGCGATGGCGGGGTTTTGCTCTAAAATCAATATCACGCTAACAAAGGCTGGTAGTGTCATTGTCGAGGATAATGGACGAGGAATCCCCGTTGATATGCACGAGGGCGAAAATCTCCCCGCTGCAACGGTCGTGCTAACGGTGCTTCACGCTGGAGGAAAATTTGACAAAGACACTTATAAAGTCTCTGGTGGGCTTCACGGCGTGGGCGTTAGTGTGGTAAATGCGCTTAGTAAAAAGCTCATTATGACAATCCACAAAAATAATAAAATCTACCGCCAAGAGTTTGCAGAAGGAATCCCACAAACACCGCTTGATATTATTGGCGACAGCGATAAAAACGGCACGATTATTGAATTTTTCCCTGATGATAAGATTATGGAAGTTATTTCATTTGATAGCGAGATTTTATGCAATCGATTCAAAGAAATGGCGTATTTAAACAAAAATATTGAAATAAATTTTGTTGATGAAATCGCTGGGCGCGTAGAAAAATTCCACTTTGAGGGCGGATTAAAGCAATTTGTCGAGGATTTAAACAATGGCGAGTTAATCTCACAAATAATCTTTTTTAGCGACAAAGACGGCGAAAAAGGCAACGAAGTAGAGATTGACATTGCTTTGGCTTATAATAACTCTTACAGCGAAAAACTCTTAAGTTTTGTAAATAATATCCGCACCATTGAGGGCGGAACGCACGAGGCTGGGTTTAGAATGGGGCTAAGCCGCGCGATTATGAATTATATTAACCTAAATAGTAAGGAAAAAGATTCAAAGATTCAAGGCGATGATGTGAGAGAAGGGCTTGTGGCGGTGGTTTCTGCGCGAGTTATGGACCCGCAATTTGAGGGGCAGACAAAAGGAAAATTAGGCAATTCATTTGTGCGAAATATAGTGCAACGGCTGACTTATGAGAAAATCTCTAAATTTTTTGAGGAAAATCCCAATGACGCAAAGGCGATTATCCAAAAGGCACTTTTAGCGGCAAAAGGGCGCGAGGCAGCAAAAAGGGCAAGAGAACTCACACGCAAGGAAGTAAATAGCTTTGGCACACTGCCGGGCAAATTAGCAGATTGTCAAAGCAAAGACCCTACAATTTCTGAAATCTTTTTGGTTGAGGGCGATTCGGCTGGTGGTAGTGCGAAAACAGGCAGAGATAGGGCTTATCAAGCGATTTTACCACTACGCGGAAAGATTCTAAATGTCGAAAAAAGCAATATCAATAAAATCCTAAAAACCGATGAAATTATCAATATGATTACCGCCTTTGGCTGTGGAATCGATAATGAATTTGACTTAGCAAAGCTCCGCTATCATAAAATCATCTTAATGACGGACGCCGATGTCGATGGTAGCCACATACAGACGCTTCTTTTGACATTTTTTTATAAATATTTGCGTCCGCTAATCGACAATGGGCATATTTATATCGCCCAGCCACCGCTATATCTTTTCAAAAAAGGCAAAAAGGCGGTTTATCTTAAAGATGAAAAGCACCTAAGCTCATTTCTCATCGAAAATGGCATTGAAAATTTTAACTTTGAGGGAATCGGCAATGTCGAGCTAATTGACATTCTAAAAAATATTTCTAATTACCGCGCGATTTTAAAGCGACTTGAAAAGCTGTATTTTTCTAGCAATATTTTGCGCTTTTTTATCGAAAATGAGGATTTGCGAAGTTTAAATTTAGAGGATTTAAGTGCGCGTGTGGAGGCGTTTTTGCGCGAATCAAATTGCAATATTTTAAACAAAATGCAAAATCAATCAAATATTATGCTCTATGTGCAGACAAAATCAGGGCTTAGTGAGCTAAAAATCAGCTATGATTTGTTTGATGATAAGTATTTCATAGACGCGCAGAAAATCTATCAAAGGATTATGGAGAGGGAGCTTGGATTCCTAGAAAATAGGGATTTGATTGAGTTTTTAGAGGAAATCGAAAATAGCGCGAAAAAAGGCGCGACAATACAACGCTACAAAGGCTTAGGTGAGATGAATCCCGAGCAACTTTGGGAAACCACGATGACAAAGGAAAATCGCACATTATTACGCGTCAAAATCGGCGATGAGGACGAAAGCGAGGAAAAAATTCGCCTATTTATGGGAAGCGAAGTTGAGCCACGCAGAAACTTTATCCAAGCCCACGCTAAGGAAGTCAAAAATTTGGATATTTAGTGTATAAAAAAGACTTTGATTCACTGCTGAAATTAGCCACGCCAAAGGCGATTTTGCTGTGGGGTGAGTGTGATTTTTTTATCGATTTTTATGCCACAAAAATCAAAAATATTATAAAAAATAATGGCGCGGTGGATATTTTTTCGCTTTATTTTGAGGAATATAATGCCACCACAATCATTGAGATTCTCTCGCAACAATCGCTATTTTCAAACTCTAGTTTGGTGCTTTTAAAACTAAATAAGATTAAGGAATCCACCAAAAAAGATATTTCAAAATTCCTAGATATTTTAAAGCGCAATCCCAATAATTATCTCATTATCGAATTTTACAGCGATGATTCGCCCGAATATGGGCGCAATGCAAAGGCTTTGAGTGCGCTTTTTAATAGCAAGGATTTTGTGAATGTCCGTTTTTTTAATCCCACGATAAACGAAGCCACCGCGATTTTGCGCGATTTTGCTACGCAATATGGGCTAAAAATAGCCGACCCCACGCTACAATATCTCTATGAAATGCAAAATCAAAATATAGGCATTTGCGTTAATGAACTGCAAAAATTTGCCCTGTGCGAGGGCATTATCGATAATGAAATCGTAGATAAATTATCCTATGGGCTAAGTGCCAAAAGTATCGAGGAACTATGCGAATCTATGTTAAATAAAAAAGACGATTATCTAAAGATTTTAAGCAAAATCGAGGAGGAAGGGCTAAATGATATGGATTTGATTCGCGCACTGCAAGGGTATTTTTATCGATTATTTCAATTTTTTGCCTATATTAAGGCAAATGGACGCGTGGATTCGACAAAAATCCTAAACTACGCCCTCCCAAAGCAAATCGAGCAAAAATACGCAAACTTTGCCATTAAACTTCGCGAGGAGCAGTATTTGGGGATTTTCGCGCTTTTAAATGAATGGCGCGTGAATGCCATAAGTGGCAAAGATAAAAATTCTTTTGCAAATTTAATAAAACTCCAAGCA
>JBNMHH010000114.1:0-6533 GCA_050872665.1 Helicobacteraceae bacterium | reverse complement strand
TTTAACGCGTGGCACGATAATTCTGGTGACCCCTAGGGGACTCGAACCCCTGTAACCACCGTGAAAGGGTGGGATCCTAACCGCTAGATGAAGGGGCCAGAATTATGCTTGTTTATGGTGACCCGTGTTGGATTCGAACCACCGGCCCATTCCTTAAAAGGGAATTGCTCTACCAGCTGAGCTAACGGGTCGCACAAAGCAAAATTTAAAAATAAAGGTGGGATTATAATAGCTTTTCGTAAAAATGTCAATAGGATTTTTAGTTATAATATATTTTTGTTTTAAGATTCGCCAAAAAATGCGCGTAAGGGGGGGGGCAGATATGGATAGGCAATTTATGAGCGTTTATGAGATAAAGTGCGATAAAATAAGTGGCAAACTTTTGCTTTGTAGCGATGGGACGCGTTTGACGCGGTTAGAATTTATAGATTCGCGTAGATTGCGGGATTTGGGGATAGATTCAAGTGCAGATTTGCGTGAATCAAAGCTAGATTCGGGTGTGATTTTGAGCGAATCTAAGTTAGATTCGGACATAGATTCGAGTGATTTGCCTATTTTTATGCAGACTAAAAAATGGCTAGATTTGTATTTTAGCGGGGAGATTCCGCGATTTGTGCCAAGATTCGCCTTTCCAAGCAATGCGAGTGCATTTGCTTTGCGTGTGTGGGAGATTTTGCAAAGCATTCCTTATGGCAAAACAACGACTTATGGCGCAATCGCCAAGCAAATCGCGTGGGATTTTGGAATTGCAAAAATGTCCGCACAAGCCGTAGGTGGCGCAGTTTCGCGCAATCCTATCGCTATCATCGTGCCTTGCCACCGCGTGGTAGGCGCAAATGGCAATCTCACAGGCTACGCAGGAGGACTTGAGAATAAAATCGCGCTTTTAAAAATCGAGGGCATTGCCACGAATCGCCTAAAAATGCCGAAAATATGATTTTTGTTATAATTTCATAAAAATTTTTAAGGGGCAATTATGGAAAAGTTAAAAATATTAGGCTTTGATATAGGTGTATCAAGCATTGGCTGGGCGTTTGTCGATGGTGGTGAGCTAAAAGATTGTGGGGTGAGAATCTTCACAAAAGCAGAAAATCCAAAGGACGGCAGCTCTCTAGCTCTGCCACGCCGTGAGGCAAGGGGAGTGCGTAGGCGACTAGCACGGCGCAAAGGTAGGCTTAATGCGCTAAAAAGACTTATCTGTAAAGAGTTTGGATTAAATCTTAACGACTATCTAGCAAACGCGGGGGAACTGCCAAAGGCTTACAAAATAGCAAAATGCGAAAATCCAAAATATGACAACTATAAAAAACGCAAAGATATTCGCAAAAATGGCAATGATAGGGACAAGCAAGAATTAACACAAGAGATTGAAAAATTTGACACTAATCCATATAAACTTCGCACAGAGGCTTTAAGTCGCAAACTGAGTGCCGATGAGTTTGCTCGTGTGATTTTGCATATCGCCAAGCATAGAGGCTATGGCAATAAACACGCCAAAGAATCAAGCGGTGAAAATGATGAGAAAAAGAAAAATGAGCAAAAAGGCATAAAATCTGGTATAGCTAAAAATGAGGGATATAAGGACAATTATCAAACCATAGGCGCGTATTTATATAATGAATTTTATTGCAAAGAACGCGCAGAAAATAAAAAACGCAATAATATACAAGGTGATACACAAGAATTTGTCAATGTCCGCAATAGAGGCAAAGGATATTATGAGCGTTGCTTAAAGCAAGATTGGCTTAAAGAGGAATTAGAGCTGATTTTTGAGAAACAACGCAAATTTGGATTGAATTTTAGCGATAAAAAGCACAAAATCATTAACGCAAATGGCAAACTACAAGAGCTAGATTTTGAAAATGCGGTGCTAGAAGTGGCATTTTTACAACGCCCACTAAAATCGTTTGCCGATAAAGTCGGCAAATGCACATTTTATGAGAATGAACCCCGCGCACCAAAAGACTCTTTAAGCGCGATAGAATTTGTCGCTCTCACGCGTATCATAAACACCCTAGCAAATATAACAAAGCGCAGTGGTGAGGTATATAGCGCAGATAAAGTGCGTGAGATTCTCGACATAGTGCTAGATAAAGGCGAAATTACTTATAAAAATTTGCGCAAAGTCATCGCCCTAGATGACAAGCTACAATTCCCTAGCGACTCCAAACTAGACTACGCAAAAGAGGACGCCGAAAAAGCAAAAGTGATAGAATTTAGCAAACTAAAAGCATTTAGAAAGGCTTTGGGCGGGAGCTTTGAGGGATTTTCTCGCGCTGAGCTAGATTCTATTGCAGTTTGCATTACACTTATTAAAGATAAAGTTGCATTATTTGATACGCTGAAATCTGGACAAACACCAAAAGATATAAGTCTAAGTGAATCACAAAAGGTAGCATTGTGTAACGCAAGTAAAAAACTTAGCGAGGGGCAATGCAAAGAATTAAGTGAGCTAAGTTTTGATAAATTTATCGATTTGTCTTTCAAAGCATTAGAAGCGATTTTGCCCCTTATGCGCGGTGATAGTGGCGAGTGCAAACGCTATGATGAGGCGTGGAGAGAAGCGGGGCTAAAAGAAGTAGCAAAAAGCACGCAAAAAGGTGATAGCCTCCCACCTCTAATCGAATATGAGCAAAATCTAGCAAACCCAGTAGTGGCAAGGGCTTTGGCAGAGTATCGCAAGGTTTTAAATGCTTTGCTTAAAAAATATGGCAAAGTGCATAAGATTCATTTAGAATTTACGCGCCAAGCTGGTGTGAGTAGCAAAGAGCGAGGCGAAATCATAGCCGAGCAAAACAAGCGGTTTAAGGCAAACGAGGAAGCGCGAAAAAGGTGTGAGGACTTTGAATTAGAGCCAAGTGGCAAAAATATCCTTAAACTTAAACTTTGGCAAGAGCAAGGCGAGCATTGCGTATATAGCGGAGGCAAAATCACGCAAAGCGATTTAAGCGATGATAGTGCGCTACAAATCGACCATATCTATCCATACTCACGAAGCTATGATGATAGCCAAAATAACAAAGTCCTAGTTTTCACAAGTGCCAATCAAAACAAGCTAAATCAAACGCCTTATGAAGCCTTTGGCAAAGACATAGATAAGTGGAATAGAATTTTAAGGCTTATACAAAAACTACCAAAGGCAAAGAAAAATCGTATCACAAACAAAAACTTTGCGGATAAAGAGGCTGGATTTATCGCGCGAAATATCGTAGATACGAGCTATATTGCCACACTTACAGCAAGTTATACAGACGCGTTTATCGAGTTTTTGCCACTCACAGAAAATGAGGACACGACACTAGGGCGTGGCGACAAAGGGAGCAAAAAGCACATAACCGTAGTAAATGGCTCGCTAACGGCGACTATGAGGCATTATTGGGGGCTAAATACCTGGTGAGATAGCGAAGATAGCGAGAAAAAAGACAGAAGCAATCATTTGCACCACGCATTAGATGCAATAATCATCGCCTATGCAAGCGATAGTATCATAAAGGCTTTTAGCGACTTTAAGAAAACCCAAGAGCAAAATAAAGCCCGACTTATCGCCAAAGAGATAGAATCAGCCGAATATAAAATCTCGCGTAGATTTTTCGCGCCAAGTGGCTTTGAAAACAATGAGGCGTTTCGTCAGGTTATAAAGCGCAAGATTTTGGGTGAATCTACTCAAGCTCGTGAATCTAGAGAAAATGATACGACAATAAGTGGTGAGGCTATGAGTGAAAAAGATGGCGAAAATATAAGTGGAATCTTTGTCAGCAAACCACCCAGAAAACGCGCGAGAGGTGCGCTCCATAAAGAGGGCTTTGGCTATGTGGATAAAAATGATAATTGGAAAGTGAAATTCTACAATCCAAGTAGTGGAAAATTAGTTATAAAGGATTATGGTGGTAGAGAAGGGCTTGAGATGGCATTGCAAGCAGGTAAAATTCACGCTTTAATAAAAAGAGGAAAAAAGAAAAAAGATGACTTAGAGTTTCATAAATTTGCCCTAAATGAAAATATGCCACGATTGGATATTTATAGGCGTGGTAATAAATTCTATGCTGTGCCAATTTACACAATGGATTTTGCAAAAGGTAAGCTACCTAATATAGCAATAGGCGATATAGAGATGAATGAGAGTGAATTTTGTTTTAGTCTATTTAAGGACGATTTAATTGCTATAAGGAAAAAGGGAATGAGCGAAGCAGTGAAGTGCTACTACAAAACTTTTGATATTGATTCTTGTAGAATATTTGTAGAAAAACACGATAATTATTATGTAGCAATGAATGAAAATGAGAGTAAATTATTTACAGAAAAAGGGAAGGCAAAGAAAGATGAAAACTCAAAAAGTGATAGCGAAAGAAAGATTATTGGTGGGAGAGTTAGCATTCAAAATTTAGAAGTCTTTGAAAAATGGCAGGTTTCGCCACTTGGCGAAGTAAGTAAGGCTGAATTTAGAGAGCGAGAGCCTATATCACTCAAATCAAGCCCTAAAAAATCAAAGGACAACAAATGAGCTTTGATGAGGCGTTTAAGAGTGTGATTGTCTCAAACGAGGCGAAACTTAGCCTTAAACAAAAGCACTTGCATATTTCACAAGCGGACAATGAGGCGAATCTCTACTTAAAAGATTTGAGTTTCATTATCCTTGAATCGCCACAAATCACGCTAACTTCGGCACTTTTAAGTGCTGTGGCAAAGCATAAAATCGTGCTTTTAACTTGCGATGAATCGCATTTGCCAAATGGCGTATTTATGCCATTCTTAGGGCATTTTCAGGCTTCACAAGTCGCAAAAGAGCAAATTGCCGCCAAGGAGCAAATAAAGGCTATTTTGTGGCAGAAAATCATCAAAAATAAGATTGCCAATCAAGCCTTTGTTTTATCGCACACTGGGCATAAAAAGCAATGTGATGAGTTGCTAGAGTTTGCAAAAATAGTGCGTCTAAATGATAGCTCATTTGTCGAATCTCGCGCCGCCGCGCTTTATTTTAAGACGCTTTTTGGGATTGATTTTAGTCGCAATAATCCTTGCTTTATCAACTCTGCGCTGAATTACGGCTATGCGATTGTCCGCGCGGCGATTGTGAGGGCGGTTTGCATAAGTGGGCTACTCTCGTGGCTTGGGATAAAACACGCAAATGCGTTCAACCAATTTAACCTCTGCGATGATATTATCGAGGTATTTCGCGCGTTTGTGGATATAAAATCACTTGGGCTAAAAAGCGATGATGAGTTTTTGGATAAGGCGCATAAGCGGGAGCTAATTGAGGTTTTACAAAGCGAAGTGATGATAGATTCGCGCAAAATGCCTTTGATTCGAGCGGTGAATCATTTCGTGCAAAGCTTTAGAAACGCGCTATTAGAGGGCGGAGAACTCGCAAGTGTTAGCTTCGCAAAATGACAGCTTTATATAGCGATAAATTTATGCGCGTGTTGCTTATGTTTGATGTGCCGACAAAAACGAAAAAAGAGCAAAAATGCGCGACAAAATTTCGCAACGAGCTAATAAAGCAGGGCTTTTTTATGATGCAATTTAGCGTGTATATGCGAATCTGTAAGGGCGTGGTGTCGGCAAAAAGCGCGGTGGAGCGAGTGCGTGGGATTTTGCCACCGCTTGGCAATGTCCGTGCGCTTATCATCACCGAAAAGCAATTTGATAATATGCAGATTTTGCTGGGTAGTGCGGGATTCAATGAGCGAATGAATGATGATAAAAATTTGGTGCTTTTTGCATTTGATGAGAAAATAGGGGATTATCGGTATTTGAGTGAGGAGGCGGGTGATATGGGCGATTCGCGTGGTTTGTCGGATTCGCACGATTCGCTTGATTCGCGCAACGAATCTTTGGCGAATCTATCTAGCAATAAAACTAAAGGTAAGCCTAAAAAGCCCCAAGAGCAGAGTTTGTTTGAGTTTTGATGAAAAAAATTTGATTGAATCGCGTATTGTCGCGCGTGGAAATATAAAAATTGTGAGATTTAAAAGCGTGGAAGGCGTTTGAAGGAATTGTAATCCTGCGGAGAACGCCTTGCCTTAAAACTCCTTATTTTAGTCCCTTGCTAAATTTCTTGGCTAGAATTTTATATATTTTGAGCTTAAAAATTCTTTAAAAAGCCCGACAAACCGATAAATTTCAAATGTATATTATACCATAAAGAAATTTAACAAGGGACTAAAACAGTAGGGCTAACGCTTATATCCGCTTCGATATTATACCATAAAGAAATTTAACAAGGGACTAAAACTCTAAAAGGTATGATTAAGGCATACTCTCTATTATACCATAAAGAAATTTAACAAGGGACTAAAACATATAGCTTAAAGTCCTCCCCTGCTTCTGCATTATACCATAAAGAAATTTAACAAGGGACTAAAACATTGTCCATATTGACATTATCCAAGCTAATATTATACCATAAAGAAATTTAACAAGGGACTAAAACTTTGGCTGTGACTTGGTTGTAAACGCTCCAATTATACCATAAAGAAATTTAACAAGGGACTAAAACTAGTATGATTATAGTTGCAAACACTATGTAATTATAC
>JBNMHH010000113.1:0-6536 GCA_050872665.1 Helicobacteraceae bacterium | reverse complement strand
TTTGACTTTGGCGGCTTTTTGCGCGGTGTAGTTTGTCTCAATCGAGCCATCGTGAATCGTCTGTGAATTTGCCTTTTGGCTGGAGCTAACTTGGGCTAACTTTTTGTTTTTCTCTAACAGCACGACTTTTTTAATGTCTGTGTATTGACTAGCGACATAAAACGCAGCGCAACCTGAAACCCCACCGCCGATGATAGCGAGGTCAAAAACTTTTTCCATATCTTTACCTTTATTCTTAAAATTTAGCTTTGCTTTTGGCTTAGAATCTCGCAATTAACGAATAAAACCTTATTTGCATATTCCAGCACAGAAATATCGTGGCTGATTAAAATTATAGTATGATTAGCGTTTATTTGCTTTAATAATTGATAAATTTCTTTTTGCGTAGGCATATCGATATTGGCAGTGGGTTCATCAAAAATCAGCAATTTTGGGTTGCCACACAACGCTCTAGCTATCATTACGCGCTGTCTTTGCCCACCTGAAAGATTAGCGATTTTTTTATCTTTGATATACCAAATGTTTAAAATCTCCATAATTTTTCGCGCTTCTAATTTATCGGTTTTTGTGATTTTATAGCCTAGCATTTTTGCCTGTAAAAAGCCCATTAGCACAATGTCAAAGGCTTGAATCGGAAAGTCTTTATTTATATTAGATTCTTGCGAAGTGTAGCCGATGAGTGAATTTTTGTTAAATAAAGTTACATTTGGATAAATAATTTCGCCACTGCTTGGTTTTAAAAGTCCTAGCAAAATCTTTGCAAGAGTGGTTTTGCCCCCGCCATTTGGACCAATGAGAGCGATAAAATCGCCTTGCTTCACCGCAAAATCGATATTTTTTAGCACGAAATTATTTTCATATTTAAAAAATATATTTTTTAGGCGCAAAATGGTGGGCGAATCGGGCGAATCTTGGACTAAATCGCTTGAATCGCGTGGCGATTTTGGCGAATCTTGGGTTGAATCGTGGGGCGAATCGAGTGATTCGAGCGAATCCAGCGATTCACCGACTTTGTGTGGTTTTAAAAACGCCACATTATCCATTAGATTCGCGCTATTTTGCATTTAATCTTTTGCCACTTCGCTTAAAAACGCATTCACATTTTCAAACCAATCATAAGCAAGTGGGTCGGCGGTTTTGACGACTAGCTTCGCCTCTTTGGCAATCGCACGGGCATTTTTGGCGGAAAATTGCGGTTGAATAAAAATCTTTTTAATATTATGATTTTTTATTAGCTCTAAAATTTCCTTTATGTGGGCGATTTTCGCCTCTTTGCCGTCCTTTTCAATGGCAATTTCTTTTAGTCCAAGCTCATTTGCGATATAGGAAAAAGCGGGGTGATATACCAAAAATACCCCTCCCTTGCGCCCAAAAATGCCCTTAAAATACGCAAACATTTTGTTAATCTCTTTTTCAAATCGCGCCAAATTTTTCTCGTAAATCGCGCAGTTTGGGGCGTCTATCTCGCATAGATTTTTGGCGATAACCTGCGCGTGTGCCTTTGATAGCACAAATGAAAGCCAAATATGCGGATAATGGCGGTGGATTCCTTGCGAATCTAAATGTGATTCGGGCGATTTAGGCGAATCTGCGCTAGTTTCGCTATGGGATTCAAGCGATTTGGGTGAATCTGTGTTTAGATTCGCATTAGATTCGGAGGCAGATTCGCTTGGATTCGCACCCGATTCGCCCAAATTTTGTTTTGCAATAGATTCGCCTAAATCCTTATGAAAATGCGAATCCGCCTCATCCAGCCCATACTGCGCCAAATACGCCTCTAACTCGCCTTGTTCTAAAGGTGCAATGATTTTTAAGCTAGGATTCGCACTCTCAAATCGCCTTAGCCACGCGCGTTCAAAGGGCATACCGATATTAAAATAAATCTGTGATTCGCTTAACTTTTGCAATTCTTTTATGCTAGGCTCGTAAGTCTCAGGACTTTTGCCCTTTTGCACCATAATATTTACTTCTACCAAATTTCCCGCAATTTTTTGCACGAAAAATGCCTGTGGAATTATGCTCACACTCACGCTAACCTTTGCAAATACCGCACTTATAGCAAATAATGCAACTATTAAAATTCTCATATTTTTATCTCCTTTCGTTCTCTCGTCATTCTGAGGCGACTTTGTCGCCGAAGAATCCACGAATCAAAAATGATTTTTTTGGATTCTTCGCGCTATCGCGCTCAGAATGACAATGTTCTTAAATCAAAATCTCATCTTTGATTCGCAGTCCAAAGCCATCAAGCGCAATATATTGATGATTTTTGCGCGTGGATAAAAGCGTAAAGTCGCTAATCTTTAGGCTTTTTAAAATCTGTGCGCCAATGCCGACAACCTTGCTTGATTCGCTCTTATTTTTGTCGCTCATCTCGTTATTGACATTATTTAGGCACACCAAAAATCCGCCATTCTCGCGTAAAAACGCAACCGATTTGCTAAGCGTCTCAAATTCGCCACCTTCGAGTAATTGTAAAGTGTTATTAAATGAATGAAACTTGACATTTGGCACAGATTCCACGCCAAATTTATACACGATATGCTTTGAATCTAGGTGGTCTATAAAGTCGATTCGCTCACACTCTGCGCCAAAAAACTGCACTTTTGATTCGCCTATTTTATGCACCAAAACTTCGTATTGAAATTTATAATAAACCAAATCAGAGACATATAAAATGCGCAAGTCGTGCTTTTTAGCGAACTCTATCACAAAATTATCATTATTACTTGCCATCGTGCCGTCATTTTTGAGAAGCTCACAAATTACCGCGATTGGCTTACAATTTGCCAATTTGCAAATATCCACACTCGCCTCCGTATGCCCTGTGCGCACCAAAACGCCACCTTTTTTGGCAATCAGCGGGAAAATATGCCCGGGCTTGGCAAAATCGCTTGGCGTGGAATTATCATCGCAAATTAGTTTGATTGTCATATCGCGCTCAAACGCGCTCACGCCTGTTTTGGCGCGTTTGGCATCGACTGATACGGTGAAAGCCGTCTCGTGATTGGAGCTGTTTTTATCCACCATTAGCGGAAAATCTAACTTTTTGGCGATTTCATTAGTAAGGCTCACGCACAAAACGCCCCGCGCTTCCGTTACCAAAAAATTCACCTTTTCAGGCGATGAAAACTCCCCAGCATAGACAATATCGCCCTCATTTTCTCTGCCCTCATCGTCCATTATGATTATCATTTCGCCATTTTTAATCGCTTTTATGGCGTCCTCTACGCGTTTAAGTTGCATTGTGGATTCCTCGTATAGATTTTGGCGAATCGTGCCAAAAAAATTAAAGATTTTTTAAAAAATTGCGATTATAGCAAATTACTTCTTTAATGCTTGACAAAAAACGATAAATTTAAATATAATTCGCGTTTTATTTTTGCGTGTTAGATTCGCAAAAATTTATGAATGCGCCAAATGCGCGATATTTGCGCGTTATTGGGGTATAGCCAAGCGGTAAGGCAGCTGGTTTTGGTCCAGCCATTCAGAGGTTCGAATCCTTTTACCCCAGCCACTTTTAAAAGAATCAAAGTTTAGATTTTATCGCGGGATAGAGCAGTCCGGTAGCTCGTTGGGCTCATAACCCAAAGGTCGGTGGTTCAAATCCGCCTCCCGCAACCAACACACCATTAGAGTTCCTAAGAATTCTATAAAACCTCCATAACATAATTTTGCAAACGCAAGTTATAATAAATCATACATTTTAATCTCACGCAAAAATCTTGTGTGAGAGGTTTTTGGCGAATCTACTTGCAAAAAATAAATTTTGTCATCACTTTAAATAAAATTTTATTTAAAACTATTTAGAATTACGCAATTATTTTTTAAGGTAATTTTAAAAAATATTATAAAATCCGCAAAAAGACAAGGATAAAAATGACACAACTAGAAAAAAGAGAGCAAGAGCGTAAAATCGAAGCGCAACACCAAGCCATACTAGAAAATCGCCTAAAAGTCAATGTCCTAACGCTAAGCGTGGGATACGAACTAATAAAATTAGCTAGTCGCCCCGATTCGGCACTAATGGAGAATATTCGTGGGATTCGTGTGCGAATCGCAAATGAATATGGATTCGTGATTCCTAAAATTTGCATTGCGCCAAATCCATATATGGACTTTCCGCCCAATGGCTATGAATTTTTCTTAAAAGGCGTAAAAGTCGGCGGTGGCAAGGTAGAAGTAGATAAATACTTATTGCTAAGCACCAAAAATAAGCTACCCAAAAGCATTAAAGGCATTGCCACCAAAGACCCTGTAAGCAATAGTGATGCGCTGTGGATTGACGCTAAGGACAAAGATGACGCACTTTTGCGCGGGGATTGCATTGTTGTTGATGCCTCAGTGGTGATAAGCACACATATTGGCGAGTTAATTAAGCAATATTTAGGGGAGATTATAACACACCAAGATGTGAGAGATAGAATCGATATGTTGCAATATACATTTCCTGTGCTTGTCGAGGAGAGTTTAGAAGTGCCTTTGGTAGTGATTCACCAAGTGCTAAAGGATTTGTTGCGCGATGGGATTCCTATCAAAGATATGATTACAATTTTAGAGACAATCATAATGGTTGCGCATATTGCACCAAATAATCAAATCACAATCTTAGATTATGTCCGCTCTGCACTTGCTATGACAATCACCGATACTTTTAAAAGCGATGATGACAATATTAAGTTTTTCACAATTCCAGCCGAATCTGAAAGCTATTTACTGCAAAAAATGCAGGATAATCAATATGGACGCAATTTTATCCTAACTATCGGCGAAACAACTATGCTGACACAAGCACTAAATCAAGTGGTGCAAAAAGCCCACGAAATGCAGACAAGCCCCATTTTGGTTGTAGATACAAATATTCGCTATGTGCTTGACAAATTTGCCAAGAAAAATGGTATTCCGCTTATCATTTTAGGCTGTGGTGAGATTTATTCAAATGCAAAAATTGAGATTGTGGGTAATGTTGAGTTAAAATTTTAGCTTTGAAACTTATGGTAATTTTATGCCTTATTAGGAAATTGTTTATTTTAGAGATATTCTTAAAGTATTAGATTTGCTATTTTAATCTTACAATTGCTATGATTTTGCCTTTGAAATTAAAAAATTTTAGGATAATTTGTGGAAGCGAAATTCATCACACTCGCCATTGAAACCTACAAAATCACGCTTTTAGTCTCACTCCCATTGCTACTCACAGGGCTAATCGTGGGGCTACTAATAAGCATTTTTCAAGCCACCACGCAGATAAATGACGCTACGCTGACTTTTATCCCAAAGATTTTGGCGATTATCGCGGTGCTGATTTTGACTATGCCGTGGATGCTAAATATGATTATCGATTATACAAGAATTTTGTTTAATATGATTCCAAATTTTCCTTTTTAACGGACTAAAATCCATATCTTTGGTGCGATAAAAATGCAAGAAAAAATCATAGACTTTGCCAAATATTCTAGCATTAAAATCGGTGGGCGAATCGCTGTGCGAATCGCGCAAAATATAGATGAAATATTGGCGCTGCAAAAGACGCACTTTATCATCGGTGGCGCGAATAATCTGCTTTTAAGTCCCAAAAATCACACGCTTTTTATGCTTGGCAAAGAGTTTGATTATATCCACGATTTGGGGGATTTTATCGAGGTGGGGGCGAGTTGCAACGCAAAAAAGGCGTTTTTGCACTTTAAGGCGCAAAATTTGGGCGGACTAGAATTTTTAGGCACGATACCGGGCAAAATCGGCGGTATTGTGAAAATGAATGCTGGAATGAAAAGCTATGAAGTCGCGCGAATCGTGCATAGCGTGTGCGAAAACGGCGTGTGGCGCGAAAATATCGTCTTTGGCTATCGCACAAGTGGCATTGATGGCGCAATTAGCGCAGTGCGATTTAAAAAAATTGCAGGTTTTGATAGCGCGGTGGAAGCGCGGTGCAAGATTATGCGAAGCAATCAGCCCAAAAACCCAAGCGCGGGGAGCTTTTTTAGGAATCCGCTTGAAATTCCGCGCGGATTTGAATCTATCTTAAGCGCGGGAAAATTGCTAGAAATGGCTGGATTTAAAGGAAAACGAATCGGCAATGTCGCATTTAGTGAGATTCACGCAAATTTTTTGATAAATTGCGGTGGCGGGAGTTTTGAGGACGCTATTGCACTTACGAATCTCGCAAAAGACGCCGTAAAAACGCAATTTGGTATTACGCTACAAAGCGAAGTGATTATTTTGTAACCTCATAAATATTTTGCAAACAAATAATAATACGGCGAATCTTCCCTCACAAATGGCGCAAGTTGCTTAAAGCCATATTTTACGCTTACAATTCCTACCGCATAGGGCGCAACTTCATAGACGCCCCAATAAAATTCCACGCCATTTGGGCGAATCCTAAAGCGCGTTAGCTCCGCATTTTCATCGACATTGCCCTCGTATTCCCTGCCTAGTATCTCTTTTAACATTAGCGTTTTTATCATTGCAGGGTCGTTTTTATCCTTTAGCAAGGCGTCTGCGTCATTTGGCAATCTCTCGCCACTGCTTAAGTC
>JBNMHH010000112.1:0-6539 GCA_050872665.1 Helicobacteraceae bacterium | reverse complement strand
TTGCTTGAATTGGTGGAAATGGAAGTTAGAGAGCTTTTAAGCAAATATGAATTCCCCGGCGATGATACACCTATCGTAGCTGGTTCTGCGCTAAAAGCACTTGAAGAAGCTAAAACAGGCAAAATCGGCGAATGGGGCGAAAAAATCCTAAAGCTAATGGAGGAAGTGGATAAATTTATCCCTACTCCACAAAGGGACACTGAAAAATCATTCCTAATGCCTGTGGAAGATGTATTCTCAATCGCAGGACGCGGAACGGTCGTTACAGGTAGAATCGAGCGCGGTGTGGTAAAAGTCGGCGATGAAATCGAAATCGTAGGGATTCGCGATACTCAAAAAACAACCGTTTCAGGCGGGGAAATGTTTAGAAAAGAGCTTGACAAAGGCGAAGCTGGTGATAATGTCGGCGTTCTTTTGCGAGGCACTAAAAAAGAGGAAGTGGAAAGAGGTATGGTGCTTTGTAAGCCCGGCTCAATCACTCCGCACACGAATTTTGAAGGCGAAGTTTATGTCCTATCAAAAGACGAGGGCGGACGCCACACACCATTCTTTAAAGGCTATCGTCCGCAATTCTATGTGCGAACTACCGATGTTACAGGCTCAATCACTTTGCCTGACGGCGTAGAAATGGTAATGCCCGGCGATAATGTAAAAATCACAGTCGAGCTAATCAACCCAATCGCGCTTGAGGAAGGCACACGATTTGCGATTCGCGAAGGTGGTAGAACTGTAGGCGCAGGTGTGGTTACAAAAATCATCAAATAAGGTTTTTAGAAAATGGCTAAGGGAAATGTAATTAAAATCGGGTTGAAGTGTTCGGAGTGTGGCGATATAAATTATTCCACCACAAAGAATGCTAAGACAAATACAGAAAAACTGGAGCTCAAAAAGTTTTGCCCTAGATTGAATAAACATACGATTCATAAAGAGGTAAAATTAAAGAGTTAGATTGTGGGAGTTTGGCGTAGGATTCGCGCGAATCAGCTTATGATTCGTAAGTGCGATTCGCCGAATCTTTAAGATTTTGCTTTAAGGTTTGCGCGAATCTTAGGCGCGAATCTAAAAGCCAAGCACTCGCATAAAAGGTCAGTAGCTCCAATGGTAGAGCATCGGTCTCCAAAACCGACTGTTGGGGGTTCGAGTCCCTCCTGACCTGCCAAGATTCTGTTACTAGATTCGATTTAAGATTGCGGATTCGATAGAGTTTTTATCGGTGATTCTTAAAAAAGCGATTCGATGAAAGGCGATTTGATTGACATTTTGGCGAATTTTCGGTGGTCATAACTATTTATTTTAGGTAATGGAGTTTCTATGAAAAAACTAACTACGGCACTTAGATTAGCAAAAGACGAGTTAGATAAGGTTATCTTTCCCACAAAAGAGCAAATACGCAGTGCGCATATTTCGATTTTAAGCGTGGTAACGGTGGTAACTTTATTTTTGGCACTTGTCAATGTAATCCTAGATGCCATCGTATCTAGCATATTATAAGGAAGCAAAATGGCATTAGAATGGTATGCGATTCAGACTTATTCAGGTAGCGAAAAGTCCGTGAAATTAGCGATTGAGAATTTATTAAAAGAAACCAATATGCTAGATAAAATGGAGCAAATAGTTGTGCCCACAGAAGATATAGTGGAGTTTAAAAATAGTAAGCGCAAAGTAACAGCGCGAAGCCTATATCCCGGATATGTGTTTATCAAAATCGACTTAAGCACCGAGCTTTGGCATTTGATACAATCACTGCCACGCGTGGGGCGATTCATCGGGGAGGCGAAAAAGCCCACTCCGCTTAGCCAAAAAGACATTGATGTGATTTTAGAAAAGGTAAATAACCGCGCCGCACCAAAGCCAAAGGTTTCATTCCACCCCGGCGAGTTTGTGCGGATTATCGATGGAGCATTTTTGAATTTTACAGCCACGGTTGAGGAATACGATATGGAGCATCGCAAATTGAAGCTAAATATTTCGATTTTTGGCAGAAATACGCCCATTGAGATTCCAGACTCTCAGGTTGAAAAAATCATATAAATTTTTAGAAAGGATATAAAATGGCAAAAAAAGTAGTCGGCGAATTAAAATTACAAATCCCAGCAGGTAAGGCGAATCCGTCCCCACCTGTGGGTCCAGCACTAGGGCAAAGAGGCGTGAATATTATGGAATTTTGCAAGGCTTTTAACGAAAAGACAAAAGATATGGGCGATTTCAATATCCCCGTGATTATCACGGTTTATCAAGATAAGAGCTTTTCATTTGTAACCAAAAAACCGCCTGTTACGGATTTAATCAAAAAAGAGGCAAATATCAAAAAAGGCTCAGACAATCCGCTAAAAAACAAAATCGGCAAACTAAGCAACGCGCAGGTTGAATCCATTGCCAAAACAAAAATGGACGACTTAAACGCAAATGACTTAGAAGCCGCAAAACAAATCGTTTTAGGTAGCGCACGAAGTATGGGCGTTGAAATCATTGATTAGGGAGTTGTGATGAAAAAGGTAGCTAAGAGGATTGAAAATCTTAACGCAAAATTAGAAAAAGGCAAGGTTTATGACTTGGCGAGTGCGACTACAAAGATTAAGGATTTGGCAAGTGCGAAGTTTGATGAAACCGTTGAGATTGCTATAAGATTGGGCGTTGACCCACGCCACGCTGACCAGATGATTCGCGGGGCGGTTGTGTTGCCACACGGCACAGGCAAAAAAGTGCGTGTCGCAGTATTTGCCAAAGGGATTAAAGCTGATGAAGCGCGAAACGCAGGGGCAGATGTAGTGGGCGATGATGATTTGGTAGCGAGTATTCAAGGTGGCGAGTTGAATTTTGATATGGTAATTGCTACGCCTGATATGATGGCTTTGGTGGGCAAAGTCGGTAAGATTTTAGGACCCAAAGGGCTTATGCCAAATCCAAAAATCGGCACGGTTACAATGGATGTCGCCCAAGCGGTGAAAAATGCCAAAAGCGGACAAGTGAATTTTCGCGTGGATAAAAAAGGCAATATTCACGCCCCTGTCGGCAAAGCGAGTTTTGAGGCATCAAAGATTAAAGATAATTTAGTCGAGCTAATCAAAATGATAAATAAGCTAAAGCCCACAAGTGCGAAGGGCAAATACATTAAGCGCACTTCCATTTCTCTAACGATGAGCCCGTCTTTAGAGATTGATTCAATGGAATTGGCGGATATTAAGTAGAGTTTTTGCGGATTTTAGGGCTTAAAATCTGTGCTAGATTCGCGTGAATCGAACGCCAAAAAAGCACACGAATCGCGCAAAAAGTTTTTTAAAAAATAGTTTAACTTTATCTTGGGACTTGAGACTACAAGGGAATTTTCTTAATTCTTTGGGTTGATTTGCCACGCAATATGGCGAATAAGCCAAAGTCCTTGTATAGGTCAGTCTGAAAGGAGGAAATATGACAAAGCAAAGTAAAATCGAGCTTGTGAATGCTCTTAGTTCCCACTTTTTGGATTCAAACATTATCGTTTGCGATTATAAGGGACTTAGCGTTAGAGAGATTGAATCGTTACGGCGCGAGGCATTAAAATGCGAAGTCAAAGTGCAAGTAATTAAAAACACACTTGCGGGAATCGCCTTTAAAAATGCCAAAGTGCAAGGAATCGTCCTAAAAGATACCAATATCTTTATTTGGGGCAAAGACCAAATCGCTCTAGCAAAAGTCGTCCAAAAATTCGCGGACACTAATAGCGAGAAATTCACTATAAAAGTCGGTTTCTTTGATGGCGCAGTCGTGGATAGCAATCATATCAAATCCATATCCAAACTGCCCAGCAAAGAGGAGCTTATTGGTATGCTTTTATCTGTATGGAGCGCACCAGCAAGGTATTTTGTAACAGGCTTAGATAATCTAAGAAAGCAAAAAGAAGTTAGCTAAAATTAAATTAAAAGGAGTAAAAAATGGCTATCACAAAAGCAGATGTATTGGACTTTATCTCTAATCTTTCCGTATTAGAGCTTTCAGAATTGGTAAAAGAGTTTGAGGAAAAATTTGGCGTGAGCGCAGCCCCAACGGTAGTAGCTGGAGCAGGTGGCGCGGCAGCAGGTGGCGCGGCAGCGGAGGAAAAGACAGAATTCACCGTTATCATCACTGATAGTGGCGATAAAAAGATAAATGTCATCAAAGTTGTGCGCGAGGTTACAGGGCTTGGACTTAAAGAGGCAAAAGATGCCACTGAGCAAGTCCCACATACGCTAAAAGAGGGCGTAAATAAAGAGGAAGCCGAATCGATTAAGAAAAAACTCGAAGAAGCAGGTGCAAAAGTAGAGATTAAATAATGCGATTTTTAGATTCGCCATTTATGCGTTTTTGGCTTTTGGCGAATCTAATTTTGCACGAAAATAAGGCGAATCTTTTAGGTTGAATCTTTGGAATCTTTTTAGCTAAATCGCTTGTGATTCGTAGCTCAAAAGATTCGCGCCAAAGATTTTTAAAAAGCGAAATTTTGTATTTTGATGACTATTTTTTGTGGCTTTGCGCGACATTGCCAAATCCAAAAAAGAGCCATCAAAATATTATCTTATGGAAGTAGAGGATAAAAATATGCCAACACAATCATCAATCAAATCAGGAAATAGACTACGACTAGGTTTCAGCAACGCGCAAGATGGGCTAGGAATCCCCGATTTATTACAATTACAACGCAATAGTTATGATTCCTTTGTCAATGTGGAGCACCCAGAGGAAAGCGGAATCAACAAAGTCTTTCAATCCGTTTTTCCTATCCACGATACGCAAAATCGCCTAACTTTGGAGTATTGCGGTTGCGAATATGGTAAGCCCAAATACACCGTTAGAGAGGCTATGGAGCGGGGAATCACATATTCGATTCCGCTAAAGATTAAAGTGCGATTGATTTTATGGCAAAAGGACGAAAAAACAGGCGAAAAGCTAGGAATCCAAGATGTAAAAGAGCAAAGCATTTATGTCCGCGAGATTCCGCTAATGACGCCAAAGACTTCATTTATCATTAACGGCGTTGAGCGCGTGGTGGTAAGTCAGCTTCATCGTAGCCCGGGCGTTATTTTCAAAGAGGAGGAATCCACCACTTCATCAAATAAGCTAATCTACACTGGGCAAATTATCCCCGATAGAGGCTCGTGGCTGTATTTTGAATACGATACAAAAGATACGCTTGTCGTGCGAATAAATAAGCGCAGAAAAGTGCAAGTAACCACTTTGCTCCGCGCTTTGGGCTACAATAAGCAAGATATTATACGAATCTTTTATCCGCTTATTGATGTGAAATGCGAAAAGGATTATTATCTAATTCCCTTTAATCCAAGCGATTTGGTAAATAGCGTGGGCGGAAAAGTTAGCTTTGATATTATTGATAAAAAAGGTAAATTAGTCCTAAAAGAAAATACCAAACTTTCTATGAAAAGGGCGAATGAATTGCGTGATGGCGGACTTGACTTGATTAAATATCCGCGCGAAGTTTTGGAGGGCAAATATTTTGCTGAGCCGATTATTGACAAAAATGGCGAAGTGATTTTTGACGCGCTAAGCCAAATTGATGATATAAAGCTAAAAAAATTAGCCGAGCTAAAAATCACAAAATTTAAAATCGTCAATAGCGAAGCACCGGGCTGTGATTCGGCGATTATCAATTCATTTTTAGTCGATGCCGAATCGCTAAATTTGCTCCGCAAAGCTGAAAAAATCGATGATGAGAATGATTTGGCGGCAATCAAAATCTATCGCGTTATGAAGCCGGGCGACCCCGTTACAAAAGAAGTGGCGCGAAATTTCGTGCAACAGCTATTTTTTGACACGGAGCGATATGATTTAACAAAAGTCGGGCGAATGAAAATGAATCACAAGTTAGGGCTAAAAGTGCCTAGCTATGTAACGATTCTAACGCGTGAGGACATAATTGAGAGCATAAAATATCTCATCAAAGTCAAAAACGGAATGGGGCGAATCGATGACAGAGACCACTTGGGGAATCGTAGGATTCGCGCCACAGGCGAACTTTTGGCAAATGAATTGCATATCGGGCTAATCAAAATGCAAAAGGCGATTCGCGATAAATTAGTCAGCACAAACACCGACCACGAGAATATTATGCCCCACGAGCTAATCAACTCTAAGATGATTACAAGCACCATTTTGGATTTTTTCACAGGTGGGCAATTATCGCAATTTATGGACCAAACCAATCCTTTGAGCGAAATCACGCACAAACGCCGACTCTCTGCGCTTGGCGAGGGTGGGCTTGTAAAAGAGCGTGTGGGATTCGAGGCGCGTGATGTGCATCCTACACATTATGGGCGAATCTGTCCTATTGAGACGCCAGAAGGACAAAATATCGGGCTAATCAACACGCTTTCAACTTTTACGCGCGTAAATGAGCTTGGATTCATCGAAGCACCTTATCGCAAGGTTTCAGGTGCGAAAGTTAGCGATGAGATTGTCTATGTAACCGCATCGCAAGAGGAAGGCTTAGTCATCGCCCCAGCTAGCACAAAAATCGATGAAAACGGCAATATTATCGAGGATTTGATTGAGACTAGAAAAGATGGCGA
>JBNMHH010000111.1:0-6543 GCA_050872665.1 Helicobacteraceae bacterium | reverse complement strand
TTTAGCTTTTGCGCACATTGCGATTTTAGCGCGGATTTTGCGCGGGAAGTTTTCACCGCATCAATCCAAGTGCATTTTGGCTCTAAATTAGACGCTGTTATGATTCGCACAATGTCGCCACTTTTTAGCGTGGTAAGCAAAGATGACTTTTGATTGTTGATATACGCCTCTTTTGCGTAACTGCCTAGCTCTGTATGCACCGCGTAGGCGAAATCCAATGCCACTGCGCCCACAGGAAGCGTGTAAGTATCTCCAGCGGGAGAAAATACGACAATATCCTCGCGATACAAGTCATTTTTCGCCATTTCGTAAAATTCCTCAATCTCTTGGGTATTATCTTGGAATTGCATATTGCTTAGCCAATCCGTTGATGGCGTAATGCCAGAGTTTTTGTATTTCCAATGCGCCGCCACGCCAAATTCAGCGGAATTGTGCATTTTTATAGTGCGAATCTGAATCTCAAAAATGGAGCTTTCATCAAAAACGCTTGTGTGAATCGTTTGATAGCCATTTTCCTTTGGAAGCGCGATATAGTCTTTGAATCGCGACACAATGGGCTTTAGATTCAAATGAATAATGCCTAAAGCCTTATAGCAGTCCAAATCATCATTTACAATCACGCGAATGGCGAGTAAATCCAAAATCTCATCAATACTCACGCCTTTTTTTTGCATTTTTAGGAAAATAGAATAAGGGCGTTTGATTCGGCTCTCAATTCTAAAATTCGATTCGAGGAATCCGCCCTGCATAAGCAAAGATGACACTTTGGCGATGAAATTATTTAGCTTTAGAATAAGATTTTGTCGCTTTTGGCTTAGGTAATCATTGATTTTATTGTAATCATCGCGGAAAATATAATAAAAACTTTTGTCTTCTAACTCGTTTTTAATCGATGAAATGCCCAAGCGGTGGGCGATAGGTGCATAAACAACAAGCGTTTCTTCGGCGATTCTACGCTGTTTGTGCGGTGGGAGGACATCTAAAGTTAGCATATTGTGCATTCTATCGCTGATTTTGATAACCAATGCGCGAATATCTTTTATGGAGGCAAGTAGCATTTTACGGAAAGATAGCGCGGCTTGGATTAGCTTTTCATTGCTACTGCTTGATGGAAATTCCTCTTTTCTAATATCTACGATTTTAGTTAGCGAATCCACCAGCCCCGCCACATCTTCACCAAACTCGCTCTCAATCCACTCAATATCATAATCCGTATCCTCTACGACATCGTGCAAAAGCGCAGCGCAAATCATCGATTCCTCACCACCATAATACGCCACAATACACGCCACCAAAATAGGGTGAATCGCATAAGGAATCCCGCTTTTACGCACCTGCCCAGCGTGGGCAGCAATGCAGGAATTTAGCGCATTGCGCACCTTTGGCGTCATCGAGTAGAAAAGGATATTTTCTAAGCGTTCGGTCGCCTTATCAATAGTGTCAATCTCGTTAAACGATGAAAAAATATTCAAAACGATTCCTTAAAAAATATAGTTCTTTCAATTCGCGCTTGGGTGCATCTTTCGCACTTGTAAGAATTTTTGGGATTTCGCAGACTCCAAGTCTAGTCTCAATCCCAAAAATTCTTACAAATACAAAACCTCCACCGCAATCCCTTCGATTGCGATTCGCCTTGCGAATCGACTACGAATCTAGCGTAAATGTAGATTCACGCCGATTCAGCGAATCGCACAAGATTTGCGGTAGCCTACAATCGAAGTAATGGCGGTAGTGCTTTGCGTTATTTTGGCGCGAAATGAGCGAGATAGAACTTGGGGTTCATCGAGCGAAATTTTGTCGCCAAAATAACGCAAATGATTACCCCAGAACAAATTGCCCTAGTTTCTATCATCGATTCTATCGATACTAATTTTCCCCTCCGCAATCTCTGTCAGCGCAATATCCGACAACTTATGCTTTGTAACTTCCAAAGGCACAAGCGGTTCTGCGCCATCGCTTAGCTCTTTTACGCGACTAAACACAAAGCACGATAGCTTGTATCTATCGTTATCTAATCTCTGCAACGCTTTTTCTAAAATATCCTCGATTCTATCCATTTTTTTATCCTTTCAATTTATTTTACAATGCTATAAATGCCTTTTTGAAACTCAATGATATTCAAAAGATTGCCCGGCTTAAACATATTGCAAACGATAATGGGCAAATTATTATCCTTTGCTAACGCGATTGCCGTATCGTCCATCACCTTAATATCATCGCGCAAAGCCCTATCATAAGATAGCGAATCTAAAAGCACCGCGTCATCGAATTTATTGGGGTCTTTGTCGTAGATTCCATCGACTTTTGTGGCTTTGACAATGGCGTCTGCGCTAATTTCAATCGCCCTTAAAGTCGCCGCTGTATCGGTGGTGAAAAACGGATTCCCCGTCCCAGCCGCAAAAATCACAACGCGCCCTTTTTGGATATGGCGAATCGCACGGCGATAGATATAAGTCTCGCAAATCTCTTGAATCTCAATGGCACTTTGCACCCGCACATCGACACCAAAATGCTCCAAAGCCTCCTGCATAGCCACCGCGTTTATCACAGTTGCAAGCATTCCCATATAATCCCCGCTCGTGCGCCGAATGATTCCGCCTTCACTCGCACTCACACCACGAATGATATTTCCGCCACCAATGACAATGCAAACCTCGACATTATTATCCACTAAAAGTTTGATTTCCTTAGCGATATAGCGCAAAATCTCAATGTCAATCCCAAAGCCATTTTTCCCAGCTAATGCCTCGCCAGAAAATTTGACTAAAATGCGATTCTTTCGCACATTGCTTTGAATCTCTTGTTGCTCTTGCATTTGCGTAACCTTTTTTATTTAAAATCCGCGATTCTATAAGAAATATGCTTAAATAAGTTTGAATCGAATCGCGATTCGATACTTTGATAGTTAATCACTAATAAAAAATTATTGCGCTTGAATCAAAAAGATTTAGTCTAATGCTATAAACTTTTAAAAAATTTGCGTTTTTATATTGACATTTGCTAAAAAAGTTAATACAATTTTGGCACTTAAATTTTAAGAGTGCTAAATTTTAAAATTTAAGTTAAAAATCATTTTTTTGATTTTTACAACTCTTAATTTTTTAAAATCATTCGTAATAAGGAGCGAAAAATGAAATTCAAACCATTGGATAAGAGAGTCGTTTTAGAGCGCGTAGAGGAGGAAACCAAAACCACCTCAGGCATTATTATCCCAGATAATGCAAAGGAAAAGCCACTTGTGGGCGTAGTCAAGGCGATTAGCAAAAAAATCGAAAAAGACTGCGAATTCAAAGTCGGCGATACAGTTGTATTTGACAAATACAAAGGCAGTGAGATTAAGATTGAAGGCAAAGAATACATCGTGCTAGATGCCGAAGATTTACTTGGAATCTTGGGCTAATTAAAATAAAGGAGTAAAAAATGGCAAGTAAAGAAATCACATTCTCAGATAACGCGAGAAATAAACTTTTTGATGGAATTAAACAGCTAAATAACGCAGTCAAAGTAACTATGGGACCGCGCGGACGCAATGTTTTGATACAAAAATCTTACGGCGCACCCGCGATTACCAAAGACGGCGTTAGCGTGGCAAAAGAAGTCGAGCTAAAATGCCCTATTGAAAATATGGGCGCACAGCTAGTCAAAGAAGTGGCGAGTAAAACCGCAGACGCAGCAGGGGACGGCACTACGACAGCGACTGTTTTGGCGTATAGCATTTTTAAAGAAGGTTTGCGCAATATCACAGCAGGGGCGAATCCCGTAGAAGTCAAACGCGGTATGGATAAAGCGACAAGCGCGATTATCGATGAGCTAAAAAAGCTAAGCAAAGCAATCAAAGGCAAAAAAGAAATCGCGCAAGTGGCGACAATCTCTGCAAACTCTGATGAAAATATCGGGAATCTCATCGCAGAGGCAATGGAAAAAGTCGGCAAAGACGGCGTAATCACCGTTGAGGAAGCAAAAGGAATCGATGATGAGCTAAATGTAGTTGAGGGAATGCAGTTTGATAGAGGCTATCTAAGCCCGTATTTCGTTACAAATAGCGACAAAATGACTATCGAGCTAGAAAGCCCTTATGTGCTTTTGACAGATAAAAAAATCACTTCAATGAAAGACATTTTGCCCCTTTTGGAATCCACTATGAAAAGTGGCAAACCACTACTAATCATTGCTGAGGACATTGAGGGCGAGGCACTAACAACGCTAGTGGTAAATAAATTGCGTGGCGTTTTAAATGTCGCAGCGGTAAAAGCACCCGGCTTTGGCGATAGACGCAAAGAAATGCTAAAAGATATAGCCATTCTTACAGGCGGACAAGTCATCAGCGAGGAATTAGGCAGAGCGTTAGAAAGTGCTGGAATCCAAGATTTAGGACAATGCGGACGAATCTCTATCGACAAAGATAACACAACTATTGTCGATGGCAAAGGCAAAAAAGATGAAGTCAAAGCACGAATCGCCCAAATCAAAGCACAAATCGAAACTACCACAAGCGACTATGACAAAGAAAATTTACGAAAGCGACTAGCCAAACTTAGTGGTGGCGTGGCAGTTATAAAAGTCGGCGCAGTAAGTGAAGTAGAGATGAAAGAGAAAAAAGATAGAGTTGATGACGCATTGTCAGCGACAAAAGCAGCTGTTGAGGAAGGTATAGTTGCAGGTGGCGGTATAGCACTTATTCGAGCTTCTCAAAAGGTAAATTTAAACCTTGTAGGTGATTATCTTATCGGCTATGACATTATCAAACGCGCAATCAGCGCACCACTCAAACAAATCGCAGAAAACGCAGGATTTGACGCAGGTGTGGTGGTAAATGAAATCGAAAAAAGCAAAAAAGATAGCTATGGATTCGATGCGGCAAGTGGCGAATATGTGGATATGCTTGAAAAAGGCATTATCGACCCGCTAAAAGTCGCGCGAATCGCATTGCAAAACGCCGTGAGCGTATCTAGCTTGTTGCTAACCACAGAGGCTACGATAAATGAAGTCAAAGAGGACAAACCTACCCCAGCAATGCCTGATATGGGCGGTAGGGGAGGAATGGGCGGAATGATGTAATTCCGCTTGGCAATTTGTCTTTGGGTATGCAATTGCAAATACCCCGTCATTGCGAGATTCGGCAACGCCGAATCAAAGCAATCCACAAAAATAAAAAATCTATCTTTAAGTAAATTTTTAGTGAATCAAAACTACAATTCAAAATTTATTTTGGAAAACAAAGGGCAAATTTTGAAATTAACGCAAAATAAAATTTTAAATTATGCGAATCGCTTAAATCCACTCGCCCACGCACTTGCGGGGGGGGGAAATGCACCCTTTATTTAACCCTTTGCCAAATCCACGAATCACTTTATAAAAACCCACGCTATTTTTACGAATCTTTAGATTGCTTCGGCGAATTTGTGATTCGCCTCGCAATGACGATAGGTTTGGATACTTCGCTACACATAAATGCTACGCTCAGTATGACGAGGTGGTGCGTAGATTTGTGTATTTTAGATTGCTTCGCCTTGCCAAAGGCAAGTCTCGCAATGACAATTCGGCACACCCCACGCCGTCATTGCGAGATTCGGCAACGCCGAATCGTGGCAATCCATTTTAGAGATTCGCAAATCACCCGAGATTTGCTTACTTTAAGCGAATCTATACGCTTACAATTCACTAGATTCACACATTTTGGATTGCTTCGGCGTTTGCAACGCCTCGCAATGACGAGGTGGGTAAATTCATCATTGCACGATTCACGCAAATTACTACAATGTCGTCATTGCGAGGGCAATGCCCGAAGCAATCCACTCCCCATACCACTTTTAAAGGAATCAAAATGCAAACATAAAGCTTAAATTTTCACGCATTAGATTCGCGTGGTTAAAAAATGGTAAAAAAGTCGGCGGTTAGATAAAAGATTCGCCCATAATAAAGGGCATAAATTAAATTTTTAAGGAGTTAGTTATGAATAAAGATGCACAAAAGCACCCTTTTGAAGCTGTATTTGATAGCGATTCAAAGGTGCTGATTTTAGGCTCGTTTCCCTCACAAAGCTCGATAGAAGCGGGATTTTACTATGGCGATTTGAGCAATCGATTTTGGGATATTTTGGGAGAGATTTTTGGCGATTCGCAACTCAAAGCGCAGTCAAAAGAGGACAAAATCGCCTTTTTGCTAAAGCACAATATCGCGCTTTGGGATATTTGGGGGCATTGCTATAAAAATCCGCCAAATAGCGCAAAGGACGATGATATTTTGGGTGAGCCTGATAGTGAATTTGCGGATTTAAGCGTGATTTTGCAAGGTGCGAAAATCCATAAGATTTTTACCACGATAGGCGGTAGTCAAAATAGTGCGAATCCGCGTGGTGATAACTTTAAAAAGTGGGGCGTAGAGCAATGGCTGTGGGATAAATATGCAAAGTATTTTCCGCATTGTAAAGATTCGTGCGAGATTGTCTGTCCGTTGTTTTCTACCGCACCACAGACGAGACTAAGCGTAAAAGATGATAAAATATTTGCTGATTATAGGCAAATCAAAGATACACTAAATCAA
>JBNMHH010000110.1:0-6578 GCA_050872665.1 Helicobacteraceae bacterium | reverse complement strand
CTATGCAAAAAAGAGGGGATTTTGTTTTCCCTCCACCTCAAAGCCACGATGATGAAAGTAAGCGACCCTATGCTATTTGGCTATGCAGTGAGGGCTTATTTTGAGGAGATTTTTACCAAATTTGGCGATGAGCTAAGTGCGCTTGGGGTAAATCCAAATAACGGCGTGGCTGAAATCCTAAGCAAGATAGAATCTAGCCCTAAAAAGAGCGAGATTTTAGCCCTTTATAACGAGATTTTGCAAAAATCCGCCAAAATCTCAATGGTAAATTCTGACAAAGGCATCACAAATCTCCACATTCCAAGCGATGTGATTGTCGATGCCTCAATGCCTGCTATGCTAAAAAACGGCGCGAAACTCTGGGATAGCGAGGGCAAAGAGTGCGACACAAACGCGGTAATCCCCGATAAAACCTACGCCACGATTTATGAAGCCGTAATCGAGGATTTGCACAAAAACGGCACGCTAGAGCCAAGCAAACTAGGTAGCGTAAGCAATGTAGGGCTTATGGCAAAAAAAGCTCAAGAATACGGCAGCCACGATAAAACTTTCATCGCGCCAAGCGATGGCGAGTTTAGCATAGTCGATGAGAGTGGCAACGCGCTTTTAAGCCACAAAGTGCGAAAAGGCGACATTTATCGCGCAAATCAAGCTAAAATTGACGCGGTGCTAAATTGGATAGATTTAGGCATTGAAAGAGCGGAAATCACGGGTGAAAAGGCGATTTTCTGGCTTGATGAAAATCGCGCTAGTAATAAAATAATGGCGGACATTGTGCGAAGTCGCCTTAAAGAAAAGGGCAAATCTATGGAGATTCTCGCGCCCAAAGAAGCGTGTTTAGAGTCCCTAGCCCTAATCCGCGCGGGGAAAAACGCCATAAGTATTACGGGCAATGTGTTGCGCGATTATCTCACCGATTTGTTCCCGATTCTAGAGCTTGGCACAAGTGCCAAAATGCTTTCCGTAGTGCCTATGTTAAATGGCGGGGCGATGTTTGAGACGGGCGCGGGAGGAAGTGCGCCTAAGCAAGTCGAGCAACTAGTAGGGGAAAACCACTTGCGCTGGGATAGTTTGGGTGAGTTTCTCGCACTTCAAGCAAGTTTGGAATTTTATGCACAGCGCAATAGCAACGCAAAGGCAAAAGTCCTAGCAGACGCCCTAGATAGCGCGATAGGGCAATGGCTAGATAACAACAAAGCCCCCTCGCGCAAAGTCGGCGAGGACGATAACCGCACAAGCCATTTTTATTTGGCAATGTATTTTGCCCGTGCGTTAGCAAATCAAAACATAGACCCGCAAATCTCCGCCTTTTTTGGCGCAGTGGCAAACGAGCTAGAATCTAGCGCAGAGTCTATCCGCGCGGAATTTAACAACGCACAGGGCAAAAAGGTAGATTTAGGTGGCTACTACAAGCTAGATGATAGCAAATGCAACGGCATAATGCGACCGAGCAAAGCTTTTAACGCGGTAATCGAAAAAATCGCCAAAGGTTAAAGCGTGATTGTTTTTTTTGGCTACAATGTGTGAAACCGCGTTTAGCCCACATTTTTAATAAAAAAAAGAGTGTCAAATGAACTACCTAAATCACGCACCGATTCGCTTTTATTTTGCCAAAAATCCGCGCAATTTTATCGTGGAGGAAATCCCGCTGTATGAATTTTGCGGAAGCGGGGAGCATATCATTCTAAAAGTGCGTAAAAAAGGCTTAAGCACGAGCGAAATGCTAAATATTTTTAGCAAAAATTTGGGCGTAAAACGCGCTGATATTGGCTATGCTGGGCTAAAGGATAAAAACGCACTTAGCATTCAATATATTTCGATTCACAAGAAATTTGAAAAGCAAATTGAAAATTTTAGTGCGGAAAATATCAAAATTTTAGATTCGACATATCATACAAATAAACTTAAATTAGGGCATTTAAGCGGTAATAAATTTTATATTTGCGTTAAAAAATTAGATAAAATCAACGCAACAAAAATACAAGAAATCTGCAAGATTATATCGCAAAATGGAATGCCAAATTATTTTGGTTTGCAGAGATTTGGCAAAAATGGCGATAATTTCGCGCAGGGCCGGGCGATTTTAGAAGGCAAACTAAAATTGCGTGATAAAAAAATGGCGCAGTTTTTGATTAGTGCCTACCAAAGCCACCTTTTTAATGAGTGGCTAAAAAAGCGCGTGGAGTTTTGCAAAGTGGTGGAATCTTTTGCGCCACAAATCGCCGCTACGCGCTATCAAATTTCGCTTGATGAGGCTAAAGGTTTGCAAAAGCAACCGCATTTTTTTAAGATTTTGCGTGGCGATATAGTGAGCGAATATCCCTTTGGCAAACTAAAAATGGCGGACGAATCAAGTGCGGAGCGATTTTGGATGCGCGAAATATCGCCCACAGGGCTTTTATATGGCAAAAAAATGATGAAAGCGACAGAAACCGCGGGGATTTTTGAAAGCGCGTTTTATGATGATTTGTTAGAAAAGCAAATCGGCGATAGGCGCGTAGCGTGGGTGTTTTTGCAGGATTTAGAGTTTAGCTATAAAAAAGAAATCGCGCAAGGCGAGTTTAATTTCACTTTGCCAAAGGGAAGCTACGCCACGACATTTTTAGAGATTTTAAGCAATAATCCAGCGCTTTTTAACGAATCTAGTGAAAATATTTTCCGTCATTGCGAGTGAGTGTAACGAACGAAGCAATCTATGATTCGTTCCACCTTGTCATTGCGAGAAAATGAGTGTAGCGAATTTTCGTGGCAATCCAAAATTATGTAGATTGCTTCGTTGCACTTCGTGCGCCTCTCAATCACGGATTTATTCGTGCTGTCATTGCGAGACTTGCCAAAGGCAAGTCGTGGCAATCTATATTGGTTTTGGATTGCTTCGTGCTGTCGCACTCGCAATGACGAAGTTGGGACTAAATTGCTTCGGCAGATTCATCGAATCGCCTCGCAATGACATACAAACCTACCATTGGAATCGTCCGCCAAAACTCACCTTAAAATAATTTGGCATTCGTTTGATTCCGCCTGTTTTGTCGCTCACACCGCTTATGTCTATCATTTTTGTGCTTGTTTGCACGGTAAAGTCAAGGAAATGCACGATATTTAGCCCCGCGGTAAATATCGGTCCGTAGGGGTTTTTGTGCATATCGCCCATAACGCCAAAGCGGAAATCCACCCAGCGCAAGTCAAGTATCACGCCACCGCCCACCATTTGATTTTTCTTGCCCGGCTCTAGCGTGTCGTTGGGAGTTAAATCAATATCAGCCAAAAATGTCAGCTTCCAAATCTCAGCACTCACACCAGCGCGGACTTGCGGGAGAATGCGGTATTTGCCATTTGCCGTCCGTATCGTAGGGGCGTTTAGATTTTTCACCACGATGCCCGTAGATAGCCAATCCAGCGTCCATAGCGCACCCAAATCCACGCCAAAAGTGTGCGTATAGCGGAGATTATCTTTGCTGTTTTTGAAGCCAAAATCAAAATTTGGTTCAATTTTATCCCCATTATAAGGAATAGATATATTTGCCATAGAGTTATCCATACTTGTGGCAAAAATGTATTTCAAAGTTGCGCCTAAGTGCAAGTCGCCCAAAGGCAGTGGAATCGTATGCCCATAAGCGATAGGAATCTCTGTGATTGCCAAAGCATTTGCATTGATGGAATGTTTAGCATTTGGCGAAAAAATAGACGATGAATTAAAATTTGTGTCATCAGAGCTACTAAGTTCGATTTTATCGCCACTAACACCTACTTTAAAGTATTTATCTTGATTGTTGTTTTTTGTTTTTATTATGATTGCGCTGTGCGTTTTGTCTATTTCCATACTTGAGAATCCATAGATATTTGCCAAAATCCCCATACCAATCGCGCCACGGTCTTTACTCCCCTTGATATGCCACGCAATGCCATTATTTGAGCTGATATTAGCAACACCTATGGTTTTTTTTTCTACCATATCTAACAATGTAAAAATTTCCTCTACGACAGGATTTGTATTTTTGGATATTTTAACACTGCCACCCACTTCTTTTATGATAGTTTCAATATCAATGTTTCCTCCGTTTTTTATTCCGTCAATTAAGCCCGTAATCTTATCGGCGTCAATATTACTAACAAGGCTTCCTAGAATACCAAGTTTTGTGCTGTCGTTTGGATTCTCTTTTGCGGTTGTGTCAATAGCTTCTTGTAACTCGCCCTTTATTTCTGTTAATTTATCAGTCATACCTTTTAAATCAGTGGCTACTGTATCTAATGTGCAATTAGTATCACTTTCTTTACCTGCTTTTTTACATAAATAATTTTTTAAATCATTGCTATTTCCTGTGCCGTCAGTTTTCCCCGTTAAATGCCCTAAAACATCGCCTAAGTCAAAAATAGTTATATCTTTAAAATCCCAAGTTCCTGCTTGTGTAGCAGTGCCATTTCTAGCCCCTACTACCACAGGTTGATTGCTAACACCTGCTTGTGTAGTAAATCCCATTTCTTCTATTTTTTTATTTAAATTTTTTATAGTGTCCATCATAGATGAAACTTTTGAAATATTAGCGTCTTTATTTTCGGCATAGCCCACGCCAAAGCTATATGCGATACTCGCTTGGCGATTCGCCCCTAAAAGTGCGGGGTTGTAATACACCGCCCACGCATTCTTTTTGTAGGCGACACCAGCTCCGCCCACAGACGCGGGAGTATTGCCGATTTGCCCAAATTCTAGGGCGATTAGATTGCTAATAATTAACGAAAACGCTATGAATTTTTTCATAATCCACCTCCCAGTGATTTGGATTCGTTCTAATCATCTGAAAACAATACCTTTTTTGTAAAAAACATACAAAATAAAAGTCCCAAAACCGAAAATAATAAAACAATCGTTCCAATCATTGCATTTTCTCCAATCTTTTAATTTCTTTTCTTATCAACCACATACTTCCGCAAAACAATACAATCAATATAAATGCACCGCCAAAAACATAGCACCCATCGATAAAATCGAACTCACGCCGATGGACAAACGCATATCCAATAACCGCAAATAGTGCCGTTAAAAACACTATCATCAACGCCGTAAGGACATTGATTTTAGATTTTACCGCATCGATTTTGCCCATAATATTTCCTTAAAAACTAAAGCTACCGCCTAGTTTTACGCCAAATTCGGTAGGCACTTTAGAGATAAGTTTTGACATTTTTGTGCTTGAGAAAAACGAAAAGTCAAAGTAGCCAAAGCCCACTCCCGCACTCACAAGCCATCCGTCTTTGGCATTTTTCTCTTTAATGTCCTTTGCCGCTCCCAATCGCAAGTCCAAAATCCCCGCATTTAGCATAGCCCCAAAGCTGATATATTGCACCTGTCTGCGAATCACGCCGATAGAGTTCGCCGTGCCATCAACTTTGGTGTTGAATCCGCTAAATTCATAATTCGGCTTTAAGTCAAAGTCGATTGCCAAAGTCGTAAGCGGAATTGCCCTTGTAGAAATGCCTAAGCGATATTGTGCGTCCATTTTTAGCTTATCATCATTCGCGGGAATGCCGTTTGTATCAACCAAGTGATTCGCCTTAAGTGTGGGCGAATTTAGATTTTTCGCTACAATGCCTATGACAAGGTATTCTTTTGGCATTGCGTAGGCTAAGCCTATATCCACGCCGATAGTGTGCGTCCTCGCGCCTGTGGGCGTTTTGAAAATGTCATTAAAAGGATTTGCCATGTCGGTGTCCTTTGTGAGCTTGGTTTTGGACGCGCTATGCCCTGCGTAAATATACTTTAGCGCGATTCCAGCGTGAAAAGTCCCAAATCCGCTATAAACCTGCATAGTGTAGCTTAGTGGCACTTCCACCGTATCAAGCGTATTTACCACCATAAAGGCGTTATTTACGCTGTCAATATTCGTGGTGTTTGTGTTTAAATAGCCCGTGAAATTTACCGCACTGCGTTTTGTGTAAAATAGTCCAAGCCCTATGCTGTGGCTTAATCTTGCGCTGACTTTTAAAGGCACTTGCAAAACAACGCCATTTTCGCTAGTTATGGCGACTTCGTTGTCGTTTAATAGCGCGTTTATGGTATCTATCGAGCCTTGATTGATATTGCCTAAATCAAAGTTTTTTAATTCGCTTAAGCCATTTTCTTTGATTCGCACACCTAGTGAGTAGCCGATTTTGTAGGTGTTATCCACGCCCTGCAACGCGGGATTGTAGTAGAGTCCCCAAGCGGAATTCGCCACGCCTACACCAGCTCCGCCCATACCAAAGCTAGTATTGCCCATATAGCCAAACTCAAAGGCGTTTGCACCTACGGCTAGGACGCTCACACTCGCACAAATGGATAGTAACTTTTTCATAAATCCTCCTTTTTGATTCGCCAACTCATTTCGCAATCAGCACGGGAATAGGCGATGCCGAGATAAATAAATCTTGGTGCGAATTAAAGATTCGATGCAAAATTGAGCTTTCGCTCTCCCCAATCACCAGCAAATCGTGATTTTGCGCCAATTCCAGCAACACATCGGCGGCATTTCCGCGCTTCACAATCTTATGCGTCTTAATATTATGCGCCAAAAATTTCGCCTCAAATTCGCCTAAAAGCGCGT
>JBNMHH010000109.1:0-6595 GCA_050872665.1 Helicobacteraceae bacterium | reverse complement strand
AAGTAAAATTTAAAAAAGGCAAAATAAGGATTGTGTAAAATGAGTATTTTTAGAGAATATGATATTCGCGGGATTTTTGGCGAGGATTTAAATAAAAATGTCGTGGTGGCAATAGGCGCGGAGTTAGGACGCGAGATAATGGCGCGAGGGGGGAGAAGCGTAGGGATTGGGTATGATGCGAGGAAGCATAGTCCTGTGTTGTTTAAGTGGCTTTGTGAGGGGTTGAGTGGGAATTCGTCTTTGGGTATGCAATTTCGCACTTGTGGGAATTTTGGGGATTTCGCAGACACCAAGTCTAGTCTCAATCCCCAAAATTCCCACAAATACAAAAGCCACACCGCAAATACTAGAATTGTAGATTCAAAAAATGGTGATTCTGCTGAATCTAAAAACGGCGAATCCACGAATCCAGCGCAACAAACAATCGAAGGGATTGCGGTGGAGGTTGCGGAGTTTTTGCCAAATTTTGAGTGTGAGACTGGACTGGGTGTCCGCGAACACTCGAAATTTGGCAAATCTCCACAAGATGCACCCAAGAGCGAATTGAAAACCAGCGACTTACAAATTTATGATTTGGGAATGATTCCTACGCCTTGCGCTTATTACAGCTTATATATGGACAACGGCGTGGATTCAAGCATTATGATTACAGGCTCTCACAATCCGCCCAAATATAATGGCTTTAAGATTACGATTCTAAAAAAGCCCTTTTATGGCGATGATATTCGCAAATTGGGAGAGAGAATTACGCAAAATATGGGCGATTCGCACGATTCAAATGCCGAATCTACCGAATCTACCGCCCAAAATCCGCCAATACAAAAGCTAAACGCACTTCAAAGCTATATTGATTTTCTAACTTCGCATTTTGCGAAACTAAAAGATTGTCCGCACAAAGTCGCCTTTGATTGTGGCAATGGCGTAGCAGGAATCGCCATAAAATCCGTGTTAAAAAACCTAAATATTCCGCATTTGCCCCTATTTTTCGAGCCAAATGGCGATTTTCCCAATCATCACCCAGACCCCAGCGAGGACAAAAATCTGATAGATTTACGCAATGCGATGAAAGAGCATAATATTAAAATCGGCATTGCATTTGACGGAGACGCCGATAGAATCGGGCTTTTGACGCAAAATTATCACTTTAAAGGCGATGAACTTGCCATTTTATTTGCCAAGCAAATCGCCAAAAGTGGCGAAAAGCCCATAGTCATCGGCGAAGTAAAGTGTAGCGCGATAATGTATAGCGAAATAAATAAATTTGGTAGCGCGATAATGCACAAGACTGGGCATAGCAATCTAAAAGTCAAATTAGCCGAGATAAACGCCCACCTTGCGGCAGAAATGAGCGGACACATATTTTTTAACGATAGATATTTTGGCTATGATGACGCGATTTATGCGTCTCTTAGGGCGTTAGAGCTATTTTTGGATTCAAGTGTGGAGAGTGTAGAACATTTCATAAAGTCCCTACCGCAAATGTTTTCTACGAGTGAGGAAAAAATTGATTCGAGTGAGGATAAAAAATTTGAGATTATCAAAAAACTTGCAAAAAAGCTAAATGAGATTCGCCAAAATCAAAGCAGTGGCGATTCGCAACGAGATTCGCAAAACGCCACCCAAAATTTCCCCAAAATTGTGGATATTATCGACATTGATGGGATTCGCGTGGTGTTTGAAAATGGCTGGGGCTTAATCCGCGCAAGTAACACAACGCCCGTGCTCGTTACGCGCTTTGAGGGTGAAAACCGCGAGTGCGCCGAGCTTTACAAAGCAGAAATGCTCACTCTTTTAAGCGAGTGCGAAAAGGATTTACGATGAGCGAAACTATCATACTAAAAAATCCGCTTGATATGCACATTCATTTGCGTGAGGGCGAGATTTTAAACGCCGTTGCGCCTTGTAGCGCAAATTATTTTAGTGCCGCCCTTGCAATGCCAAACCTTAAAACGCCCATTACAACGACAAAAATGGCTTTGGATTATAAAAGCAACATTTTGAGTGCGATAAAAAATGCAAATTTTTTGCCGATAATGAGCCTATATTTAACGCCAAATCTTACAAAATCTGAATTAGAATTAGCCATTCAAAATGAAATAAAAATTCTTAAACTCTACCCCAAAGGCGCGACTACGGGAGCTGAAAATGGTGTGGCTGATATTTTAGATAAAAAGACACTTGAAATCTTTGAAATCGCACAAAATTTGGGCTTTATTTTATCCATACACGGGGAGAGTAATGGCTTTTGTATGGAGCGCGAATTTGAATTTGGGGCTATTTGGCGTGAGATTGCAAGAAATTTTCCACGCCTTACAATCATAATGGAGCATTTAAGCGATAGTCGCTCTATCGCGCTTTTGGAGCGATTTAGCAACCTTTTTGCCACGCTCACGCTTCATCATATAAGTTGGATTTGGATTGTGTAGCGGGTGGCGCGTTAAATCCGCATTATTTTTGTAAGCCTATGTTAAAGACGCCAAAAGACAAAGAGGCGTTGCTAAATTTGGCTCTAAACGCGCACCCAAAGGTTAGCTTTGGGAGCGATTCTGCGCCACATTTGGAAAGTGCGAAGCTAAAAGGTGCGGCGGGGATTTTTTCCGCGCCCATTTTACTGCCCAAATTATGCGAGATTTTTGAAGCGTATAATAAATTAGAAAATTTGCAAAAATTTATTAGCGACAATGCGTTTAAAATCTATGGCTTAGATTCGGCACAAATCCCGCAAAAAGAGATAATTTTAAAGCGAATCGAGTGCGTTTTGCCAAGCGAGATTCGCACTCAAGGCGAATCCATAAAAATCCTTTTTGGCAATGAAAAATGCGCGTGGCAAATAGTAGAAAAATAAAAAGAAAATTGAAAAATTTTTCGCACCGAATCTATGCCAAATCGACACAAAAATATACGCCGAATCTAAAGCAAAATCTACACAAAATCCAAACCCAAAATCCACACAAAATAAATAATTTTAATGATTTTTAAGCTACAATTCAACCCACATTCTTTAAAACAAAGGGGGCAGTTATGATTGCAGGGATTAGCGTATTGGTGGTTTTGGTGCTACTTGGCGTTTATGTCGCAAGTGTTTATAATAGGCTTGTCGCGCTTTTTAACCGCGCACAGAACGCATTTGCACAAATTGATGTGCAACTAAAACGGCGATATGATTTGATACCAAATCTAGTCGAAATAGCAAAAAAATATATGCAGCACGAGAAAGAGACGCTTTTAGGCGTAACAAATGCGCGAAATGCGGCGCGAAGCGCACTTGAATATGCCACGCAAAACGCAGATATGAAAAATATCGCCAAGCTAAACAGCGCGGAATCAGGGCTAATGAACGCACTAAAAGGGCTAAATGTCCAAATAGAGGCATACCCCGAGCTAAAGGCGAATGAAAATATGATTCGCCTAAATGAGGAATTAGCCACCACAGAGAATAAAATCTCATTTGCAAGGCAGAGCTACAACGATGGCGCGATGAATTTCAATGTCTTTAAGCAGACTTTTCCGTGCAATATAGTCGCAGGAATGTTTGCAAAATACCGCGATGATATGGGATTGCTAGAGTTTGAGGAAAGTAGGGAGACGCTAGAGAAAGCACCAAAGGTTGAGTTTTAAAAAATGCGTTTGTCCCTTTGGCAATTTGTTCTGGGGTATGCGATTCCGCAGATTTGCTAAATTTAGGGCGTTCGCAGACTCTAAGTCTAGTCTTACGCCCAAAATTTAGCAAAAACTACGAAAGCCACACCGCCATTACTTCTATTGTGATTCGCGTTGCGAATCGGCTACGAATCAATGCAAATCTAAAAATTCGTCATTGCGAGACTTGACATAAGGCAAGGCGTGGCAATCCACGAATCTAGAATTTAGTAAAATCCACATACAATGCCGTAATTACCTTAAGTCAAATTTTTATAAAACAAAGCTATAATCACACAATTATTTTTTACTAAAAAGGAATTAAAATGCAACAACCTAAGCCTATATCAAGAAATTATAGCGACATTGTTAGAAATATTGAAAATGGCACTTATCAAATTCCAAAATTTCAAAGAGATTTTGTTTGGAGTTTAGAATCTAGTGCAAAACTTATTGATAGTTTGCTTAAGGGTTTTCCTATTGGTAGCTTTATTTTATGGAAAACAAACAGCGAAAGATTAAAGGCAACAAAAGGTTTGGGTGGTGTAATTTTTAAAGAAATTCCACAAAATGAATATGTCTATTATGTGCTGGATGGACAACAACGCATTACTTCTTTGTATTTAGCCATAAAAGGCATTTCACTTGATGATAAAAAACTAGATTATAAAAATCTTTACATTGATTTAAGTAAAGATATTGAAAGCGATGACGAAATTTGTGTCGTAAAGCATTCACAAGAAACAGATTTTATTGGTTTTTGTGATTTAATGAATCTATCTTTACTTACAATAAGTGAAAAATTTGGTAAAAAATTTGCAGAGAAATGTGAATTATTAAGAAGGCGTATAGAAAGTTATGAGTTTTCCACCATAGAAGTAGAAAATCAGCCTTTTTCTAAAGTTGCCGACATTTTTACGCGTATTAACACAAGCGGAAAAGCATTGACACTTTTTGAAATAATGAATGCGAAAATTTACACTGAAGAAAAAGATGGGCAAAGTGGTTTTGATTTGGAGGAAAAGTTTGGTGAGCTAATTGATGATTTAAAATATGTTAGTTATGAGTCTATAGCTAAAGACCCAATAATTACGCTACAACTTATAGGAATGAGTTTAAAGAAAAATGCTAAGAGAGATGGGATTTTATCCATAGAAAAAGAAAGTTTTATTGATGAATGGAGTAAGGCGATAGAATCGTTAAAAATTGCAATAGAATTTATGAGAAGTCATTTAAAGATTCCTGCTTCAAATTTGTTGCCATATTCTGCACTATTGGTTGCACTTGCATATTTCTTTCGTATAAATAAGATGAAACCTGCAAATAAAATTCAATCACAACAACTTAGTAAATATTTTTTTAGAAGTGCTTTTTCTTGGAGATTTTCATCATCGTCTGATACAATATTAACGCAAGATATAGAGTTAATAGAACAAATTAAAAATGGCAAAGAGATTGATTTTATTAAAAAAATACCAATGCAAAATACAAGCAAGGAGTATTTTGTTGATACACTAAAAGAAAACTTTTCTGTTTCTAATGCCTTTGATAAGGCTATTTTGTGTATATTGGCTTGTGCTGAACCAAGAAGCTTTAAAAATTGTAATATAGTGAGACTAGATAACTCTTGGTTAAGAAGTTCTGATGCAAAAAATTTTCATCACTTTTTTCCAAAAGCATATTTAAAAAGACAAAAGAAAGAGGAATGTGCAAATGCTTTGGCAAACATAACACTTGTAGATGACTATCTTAACAAAAGGGAGATAAGGGACAAAGCCCCAAGCAAGTATATCCAAGATTTTTATAAGAATAACCCAGATTTAAAAGCAACACTAAAAACGCATTTTATAGATTTGGATACTTTTGGGATTATGGAAAATGACTATGATACATTTTTACAAAAAAGGGCAGAAAAACTAGCAAGTGAAATTATGAAAAGGATTTAATAATATAAATCTAAAAGTTATGTGTAAATAATCTCGCATTATAAATTTGCTTTTTAAAATCTAGATTCACAAATAGACAATCCATACAAAAACCTAAAATCTCGTTATTGCGAGGCAGTGGAGTTTAACCACAACGAAGCAATCCATAAGGCAATATTATAGATTGCTTCGGCTTCGCCTCGCAATGACGATTTGCTACGCTGTCATTGCGAGACTTACCCTACGGCAAGGCGTGGCAATCCAAAAAATAAAAAATAGCAAAAATTCACATTATTTTTTAATCTTTCCACAAAAATTTTTATAATTTTATGATTCGCCCTTGACAGATAGTAGCTATCATCTATTATAATTTCATTTGTGGATTTTTTCACGCAATTTTTATTTCAAAGGAGCAAAATGAAAAAAGAGATTCATAGCGAATCGCAACAGCTTGAATCGCACAGCATACAGCGCGATTCAAACATTTCAAGCGATTCATATAATCCAAAACGGCGCGAGTTTATAGCGGATTGCTCTAAACTCGCAGGAGCGGCGATAGTAACAAGTGCATTGCCACTAATGGCAAGAGATTCAAATTCAACCAAAGGAGCAACAATGCAAACAATCAAACTTAATAACGGCGTAAAAATGCCTATTTTGGGCTATGGGACTTATCAAATACCAAATAGTGAGGCGCAAAGGTGCGTAGAGGACGCCATAAGCGTGGGCTATCGGCTTATCGACACTGCACAGGCGTATGCAAACGAGGAGGCAATAGGCAAGGCACTAAAAACCGCTATGAGCGGGGGCGTAAAGCGCGAGGATTTGTTTATTGAGACAAAACTTTGGATAAGCCACGCAAACGAAAAAGACGCGCTCAAAGCTTTTGATATGAGCCTAAAAAAGCTTGGCGTGGATTATATCGACCTCTATATCATTCATCAGCCTTATAACGACACTTATGGCGCGTGGAGAGCGATGAGTAAGCTACACAAAGAGGGCAAAATCCGCGCGATTGGGGTGAGTAATTT
>JBNMHH010000108.1:0-6641 GCA_050872665.1 Helicobacteraceae bacterium | reverse complement strand
TAGCTTCCGCTCACCACCAAATCCACGCCCGAATCCTTGACTAAGTCTATATTTTTATCGCAGATTCCGCCGTCCATTTCCAAAATGCAATGCGGATTTTGCGCATCTATCATTCCGCGCACTTTGATTGCTTTTTCTAATGTGCTTGTGATGAAATTTTGCGCGGGGAAGCCCGGATTCACGCTCATTAAAAGCACCAAATCCACATAGCGCAAAATGTATTCCAAGCATTCCTGCGAAGTGTGCGGATTTAGGACGATTCCAGCTTTTATGTCGTGGCTTTTGATGAGATTTATCGTGCGGTTAATGTGTGATTCGCGCTCCGCGTGAAAGCTGATAAACGCAGGGCGGAGCGGGGCAAAATAGTTGATGAAAAACTCCGCATTTTCCACCATTAGGTGAATATCAAGTGGCTTGGTGCTTTTTTGCGCGATAGCCTCGACAATCGCCCTACCAAAGGTAAGATTTGGCACGAAATGCCCGTCCATTATGTCGATATGCAAAAATTCACAATCGCTTTGATTTAGCAAGTCGATTTCCTCATTTAGTCGCCCAAAGTCCGCTGAGAGCATACTTGGCGCAATCATCATCTTTTTTGGCATACAATCTCCGTAAAGTGAAAAATAAAAATGGGATTATAGCATTAAAATTTTTGCAATATACAATTTTAAGAGGCTACGCTATCTACCCAGCCTAAATCCCGCACCACAAGGCTAGGGAATCGCTCTTTTGTGCTTTGCAAATCAGCCCTTTGTGTCTCGCCTGTGAGAGTGCAGATAAAATCACAATCCATATTATCTGCCAATGCCTTATCGGTGTAGATTCTATCGCCTATGATAGCGATTTGGCTTTTGTCATATTGGCTTAAAAGTGACTCTACCAAAGCGATATTTGGTTTGCCAAAAATTATGCTAGGGGTTTGCGTAGTCGTAGATGACAAAAGCTCGATATAGCTACCAATATCTGGCATAGCTCCCCACTCTGATGGGCAAAATATATCTTTGTGAGTAGCGATATACTCGGCGTTTGTGTTATTTAGCAAGATACAAATATTTTGCAATTTGCTATAAGTGATTTGCGTATCATAAGTCAAAATCACGGCTTGATTTTGCGATTTATCAAAGCTAAAATTTATATTTGGCAAATTTGATTCTAAAAAGTGCGTAACTTTGTCATTTGCCACCAAATACGCGCTTTTGATTTGCTGTGAGCGCAAATACTCTATGAGTGCGTTTAGCGGGGTTATGATGTGATTTATGTCTGTGTGGATTCCAAAAGATTGTAGCTTTGCCACATAGTCGCTAGGGATTTTAGAAGTATTATTCGTTAGGAAATACACTTGCAAGTCGCCTTGTGCGCGTTTGATAAAATCTATGGAGTTTTGCAAGGGCTTATCTCCCACCCACAAAGTGCCGTCCATATCACAGATGATAGCCCTTTTGCTCCCCCAATCAAAATCGCTAAAGATTCTATCAGCTAATGCCAAATCATATTCATTATCCACTTCTACCCATTTTTTAGAATCTATGTCGTGCGGATAGACTTTGACTTGGCGAAATAACGGCGGAAACGCTACTTCGCTCCATTGCTTTAAGTCTTTTTTGACTTCGATAAAATCTTTGATGATTGCAAAAAGGGCATTTGCCCCGAGTGCAGAGAATTTATACAAATCCGTAGAGATTCCATCGCTTTTGTTTGGCGGTATGTCTTTGGCGATATTGCATAGAGATTTATCGGTGTTTAGAGAGATTTTCATTGATTCGTCATTGTAGATTCCACGCTCAATCGCGATAGAATCTGCCAAAGCGCAATGTGCAAAATCGCTTATCAAAGATTCCTCATACAAGCAATCCGCATTATTGACAAAAAGCGTGTTAAGCGCATTTAGTGGCAAAGATTTTAGTGCTAAATAAAGCGAGTGCATATTATTTGTGGTGGCATAGTCGCTGTTTCTAATCGTGCGGATTTGCGGGTAGTGTCGCGCTAAAAAGGATTCTATCATTTCGCCTTTATATCCTGTAACGACTAGGATATTTTCTTGCACCAATCCAGCCTTTAGATAGCCTCTAATTTGATAATCCAAAATCGCCCTACCATTTACTAAAATCAAAGATTTTGGACAATCTTTGGTGATGCTATGCAACCTAGAGCCCACCCCAGCGGATAAAATGATGGCGTAATTTTTCACGCTAACTCACTTTTAATAATCTCTAATATTTTATCCGCTACGGTAGGATAATTTACTCGCACGATTTCTTTGGCAAATTTGATTCGCTCTATCTTTTTAGAATCATCGCCCTTAATCACTACGGTTTCGATAAAGTCTATAATGTCAGATTCGCTAAAAGCGTGGTAATAGTGTTTTATACACTCTTCGCCAAAAATAGCTAGGTTATTATCGTTTGTGTTTTTATCTTTTAACATATAGCAGCAAGGATTGTCAGTGTAGAGATATTCACTAATAAATGAACCGCAATCGTGTATTATTCCATCAGAGTTTATAAATGTCTCAAAATATTCGCCACCTTCTTGATATTCGACATTTTTAAATGCTTTGAGTTTAGTTAAATAATCATTTAATTTCTTTTGTCCCCAATACTCATCTTTTGCTAATGCTATAACCAAAAGTGGGTGTGGGCGAAACACAAAATCAATTTGCGGATATTTTTCAAAAATTTCTAAAAAGAAATCCGCATAGCGCAAAAAGTTTGATAATTGCAAAGCGGGATTATATTTTGCATTTAGCGTATGATGTGGAGCTATAATGATTTTTTTGCGCTCACGCTTGTTGTGTGCAATTTGGGATAATGAATCTATTTTAATATAACCCGTTAAAATAGCGTTTTTGCCACGGTTGATAGTTAGAATTTTATGGTCATCAAGCCCATATTTTGTATTAACAAAAATTTTCCAGCAAAAATTTAGTATTGGAATGCCTACAACTTCATTGGGACTCCAAGAGGTGCTTTCCATTCCATAGTGGGCAAATATAGGCAAAATTTGCTTTGATATTGCATATCTTATAGAATATATTTCATCACTCATTGATTCATAAGGCTGTGAAGTTGCAAGTATATCCATACTATCGCTAAAATCTATAAATTCCTTAGTGTTTTCATCATAGCATTTATGAACTAAGTCGCCATAGTCTTTTGACAGTGTTTTATATCCTTTATCTACTTGATAGAACATATTTTTATCACCCCTTGAAGTGTCGGGTATGATAACTATATAAGGCTCAAATAGTGGGTCGCTTTGCATTTTTTCAAAAAGTGGCTTAAATGGAAAAACGCTATCATAGATTACATAAAAGCAAACTTTGATTTTTTGTTCATTTACTACTTTTTGCTTAATATATGCTATTTTGCTTTGGAATTGTGCTTGGAGTTTGTTGTTTAATCGCGCCCAATTATTGTTGTATATGGGAGCAATGTAATTACTAAAGGATTCAAAGTTTGAAATATCTTCTAGCGTTACATTTTGGCTAGAATCTAGTGGATTCCCCCCCCCCCCTATAAGATTGTTGTGCTTTTGTGTTAGCAAACTATATATAATGTGCCTTTTGTATTCATTTTTTACAAGTTTTGTAATACATTTCGCTAGAAATGGATTCATAATCTCTCCTTTTTGTGATTTTTAAAATGAAAAAGCGCAATTATAACACAAAATTAAGCTATAATTACGCTTTTACATTTTTAAGGACAAATTATGGATTGTGTGTTAGAAATATCGCATTTAAGCAAAAATTACGGCGCGACAAATGCACTAAATGATGTGAGTTTGCGCATCGAGCGAGGCGAAATCGTGGGGCTTTTGGGACCAAATGGCTCGGGCAAAACGACTTTGCTAAAGATTATAAACGGGCTTGTGAATAATTATAGTGGCGAGGTGAAAATTTTAGGGCAGAGGTTGAGTGCCGAATCAAAGGGACGAGTGGCGTTTTTGCCCGATAGCAATTTTGTGCCTGAATCGTGGAGCGTGATTCGCCTATTAGAATTTTTTGGCGACTTTTTTGATGACTTTAACAAAGCCCGTGCGATGAGCTTACTTGGCGATTTGGATATAAATTTTAATGCGAGATTTAAGACTCTCTCTAAAGGCACAAAAGAAAAATTGCAACTTAGCCTTATTTTAAGCCGTGATACGGATATTTATATGTTTGATGAGCCCATTGCTGGAGTGGACCCAAAGGCGCGGGATTTGATTTTTCGCCTAATTTTGGATAATTATAATAAAGACGCGAGTATCATCATCTCTACGCACCTTGTGCGCGATGTGGAGAGCATTTTAAGTAGTGCGATTTTTTTGCGCTATGGCGCAGTGGTGGCTTACGATTCGGTGGCGAATCTCAAGGCAAAATACGGCGATAAAAATTTAGAGGACATTTTCAAGGAGCTAGTGTGAAGATTTTTAATAAATTTGGCAAATTGCTGAAATACGACTTTTTGGAGAGTTTTTATTCGATTTTGCTAATAAATGGCATTTTACTCGCACTTATGGCAATTTCAAAGGCGATTATAAGTAGCAATCTATCCATTATGTCGCTGATTTTGGCATTTGCGATTCCTGTGGGATATTTGCTTAGCCTAGTATTTTTAACTATCACCATTATTCGTTTGCTTTATAATCGCATATTTACGCCCGATGGATATTTGACTTTTGCGCTCCCTGTGAGCCTAGATGCGATTTTAATCTCAAAGATTTTGGTTAGCTCCATTTATGTGATTATTAGCTCATTTGTGATTGTCGTGTGGGCGGTGCTAATAAGCGAGATAATGAATATCGCCGACATTGCGGAACTAATCAGACTTTCTATGAATGAAGCGTTGTTTTTTGTGGTGGTTTGGGGGCTAAGTGGCGTTGTGGGCGTCCTTTCGATGAGTGCGCTTGTGCTACTTATACTAGCGATTTTACATATCGGCGCAATCACGCGCTTTAGGACGCTGTGCGGAATCGCGCTATTTATGTTTTTTATGATAATTGAAAGCATAGGATATGGATTCGTCCTTGCGGGAAATCCGCTAGACAGCGTTGAATCTTTGCAAAGCGTTGCAATCACTGGGCTAATATTTAATATCTTTAAAACAGCGATTTATTACTATTTGGCGCGATATTTGATAGCCAATAAATTAGAAATTTAGGGGGAGCAAAAATGTTAGATTCGATTTTTAGTGCGATAAAACATAGCGCGTTAGAAGTGGATAAAATTCTAAAACGCGCCAATTTCGACTATGCCGACACAAAAAACAGCACGGGCGATTTACAGCTTACAAGCGATGTGGAGGCAAATGAAATCTTTAAAAACGCACTTTTGGGGTTAGAAGCGGTAAAAGGAATCGCAAGTGGGGAAGAATCCGAAGTCATTTACAAAGAAAATGGCGAGGGTGCGTATTTGGTGGCATTTGACCCGCTTGATGGCTCATCGATTGTGGATTCAAACTTTAGCGTGGGAAGCATTTTTGGCATTTACAATGGCGCATTTAGCGCGAAAAATCTTATCGCAAGTGGCTATGTGCTTTATGGCGTGAGAATTGAGCTAATCATCGCCCAAGAGGAAGTGGCGCGTTATGTGTATGACGGCGCACATTGGCGGTTTAGCGGGAATCTTATGCTAAAAGAGAGCGGCAAAATCAACGCGCCCGGTGGCACACAAAAGCATTGGCACACAAATCACAAATTGCTTGTCGAATCGCTATTTTTAGAGGGCTATCGTTTGCGATATAGTGGCGGAATGGTGCCAGATTTGCATAATATTTTGATTAAAGGTGGCGGACTTTTTAGCTATCCTGCCACGACTGACGCACCAAATGGCAAACTCCGCGCACTTTTTGAGGTGCTACCTTTTGCGCTAATCTTTGAATGCGCGGGAGGCGGGGCGATTGATGGCAAAAATCGATTGCTTGATTTGGAGATTAGCTCCACTCATCAAAGTCTGCCTTGCTTTTTTGGTAGCAAATACGAAATCGAGCGCGTAAAGGTGGCGTATAAATGAATCTAAAATGTGTGAATCTAAGGGAGGCGGTGTAAAATGGAAGCTGTGGCAAAAGAGCAAAATATTTATGAAAAACAGCTAGATTCAAAACTCGCTGAATTGCAATCCTGCCAAAGCCAAAAGGGCATAGATTCGTGCCTAAAATGCGCGAATCTTATCGGCTGTGAGTTGCGAAATGGCTATGTCGATGCCGTCTATCAAAGTATGAATGGCGGGAAAAGCGGGGAGTTTGACTTTGATGGATAATGCGAATTTTTGCATGAATCTATGCGCGAATCGTTGCTTGAATCTTTTTGCGAATCGCCGTGCGAATTTTTATGCGAATCTATGTGCGATTCGACACACGATTCGCCACGCCCAAAATATCAAAAAATAAAAGGAATTTGATTTGAAAGATATATTTATAACTTCGCCGATTTACTATGTAAATGACATTCCACACATAGGACACGCCTATACGACAATCGCCTGTGATGCGTTTAAAAAATATCAGATTCTTAAAGGCAATAATGCCATTTTGCTAACAGGCACAGATGAGCACGGGCAAAAGATAGAAAATAGCGCGAAAGCAAAAGGCAAAGCCCCGCAGGAATACGCCGATGAGATTAGCGCGAAATTCCGCAATTTGTGGGATTACTTTGGCATAGAC
>JBNMHH010000107.1:0-6687 GCA_050872665.1 Helicobacteraceae bacterium | reverse complement strand
CATTTTGGCGAATATAAATCAATAGCGAATCGCTTACTTTAGGCGAATCTGTGGTTGATTCTCTTTTGTGGCGTTGATTTTACATTTTGCTAGATTCGCGTGGTTTGGATACTTCGCTACGCTCAGTATGACAGATAAGGTATGGATTGCCACGACTTGACTTTGTCAAGTCTCGCAATGACGAGGTAGGTAGATTTGTCATTGCGAGTGAGTGAAACGAACGAAGCAATCTATTTGTGGATTGTTTGGATTGCTTCGGCGAATCTACGATTCGCCTCGCAATGACGGATTATTGCAAATTTATGTTAGATTCGTAACCGACTTGCAAAGCAAATCACAATCGAAGTAATGGCGGTGTGGCTTTTGTATTTGTAGAAAATTTTGGGATAAAACTAGACTAAAGTCTGTTGATTCCCAAAATTTTCTACAAGTGCGAAATTGCATACCCCAGAACAAATTGTCCTAAAAGCCTTTATAACCCCATTTTGTTTGGGTTTAAAATATTATTCGGGTCAAACGCCCTCTTTATCGCGCGAAACAAATTCATCTCCGCCTCGCTAAATGCGAGTTTCATAAACGGAGCTTTGGAAATGCCTATGCCGTGCTCTCCGCTAAGCGTCCCGCCTAGCTCCACAGCCACTTTGAAAATCTCTGTAATCGCCTCATAGCCCTTTTTCACTTCGTTTTCATCGCTGCCATTTACCATCACATTCGTATGCACATTGCCGTCCCCTGTGTGCCCAAAGCAAGGCGTTGTTACGCCATATCGCTTGGAAATTTCGGCGATTGCCGCCAAAAGCATAGGCAACGCAGAGCGAGGCACGGTTATGTCCTCATTTAGCTTTTTTGTGCCATAAATATTGATACTTTGGCTCACATTGCGCCTTGCAAACCACAAATCCGCTTCCTGCGCCTCATCTTGTGCGACTTTAAATTCCGTGCAACCATTTTGTTTAAAGACTTGCTCGATTCCGCTTAGCTGATAGGCGATTTCTGCTTGTAGCGCGCCATCTACTTGCGTAATCAAAATTGCCCCCGCCTCCACAGGCAGTCCTTTTTTAAACTTTTCCTCCACCGCACGAATGCTTAGATTATCCAAAAATTCCATTGCCACAGGTTGAATCCCGCTTGACATTGTTTGATAAACTGCCTCCATTGCGCTATTTATGTCGCTAAAAATGCCTAGCGCGGTTTTTTTGAGTTTGGGCTTGGATAAAAGTTTTAGCGTGATTTCGGTAATCACCGCCAAACTCCCCTCACTTGCGATTAAAATCCCAGCGACATTGAATCCCGCCACATCTTTTATCGTCTTTTTTCCCGCGCGGATAATGTCGCCACTAGGCAAAACAGCGCGTAGTGCGAGGACAAAATCCTTTGTAATGCCGTATTTTGCGGCTCTCATTCCACCTGCATTTTCACTCACATTGCCACCGATTGTGCTATATCCCTCACTTGCAGGGTCTGGCGGATAAAACAATCCTTGCGCCTCTACGGCGTCTTGCAAATGCTTGTTTATGACGGCGGGCTGCACTCTAGCGCACATATTTTTTTTGTCAATCTCTAAAATTTTATTAAAATATTTTTCCATTGCAAGAATCACACCGCCATTTTTAGGCAATGCCCCACCTGTGAATCCGCTCCCTGCGCCTCTTGGCGTAACGGCGATTTTATGCTCGTTGCAAAATTTTAGGATTTTGCTAACTTGCGCTTCATCGCGCGGAAAAACTACGCAATCTGGCTTGTATCGCTCCCTTGTGGCATCATAGCAGTAGGCATTCAAATGCGCCTCATCATCGTAGTAATCATCACTCCCCACAATCTTTTTTAAGTCTTTAAATGTCATTTTTTACTCCGTTTTTGTGCTAGATTCGGCGTTTGATTCGCCCAAATCACGCGGATTTGTTGATTGAATCAGCCCCTCAAAATACGCAAAATAAGGCTCAAATTTTTTCACGCTAAAAATATCATCAATAGTTTCCTTGCTTATGCGCGTGAAAAAGGGCGCAATCACACTTGAATCGCCCAAACTCAAAGGCGATGAATCCAAAATCTTAAAACTTTGGCAATTTAAAATTTCTAGCGATTTCTGCCCCGCCACAAAGACTAATCCTATATCAAACTTCGCGCAAAATCGCCCAAAGTCCGCCACACTTGGCATATTTTCGCCCTCTTTTGCCAAATATGTCGCAAAAATATCGCTATGCAAAAAATCAATATCGCTAAATCTATCCACAATCGCCTGATACGCGCTTTGATTGGGCGCGATTAGCAATGCTTTGTCGTATAAAATGCGAAATGTGATTTTATCGCCCTGCGCGACTTTTCCTTGCGGTTTGGGTAAATATTTTTCGCGCATTCGGGTGAATTCGCTGATTTTCACTACCGCTACGCCTTCGCTGATTGAATCCACCTGCGCTTCGGCGATGATGAATTCATTGCCATTTACTTCACGGCTAATAATGCCACTCTCGCCGACTTTTAAGCCTAGTGCTGGGATTTTTATGGTGCTAAAATCATCTTGTGCGGGGATTTTTAGGCTTATGATATTGCGTGATAAATTTGAATCCGCCCCAAACACCGCGCTTATGCCACAAAGCCCAAAAAGCAAAAATAATAAAATTAGTTTTTTCATATTGCGAATCCTTAAAAATAAAGTCGCTATTATAACAAAAAAATTGTGAGCTTTAATGGTGGGCTTTTAAAAAATGGCGAATTTAAAAAGCGATTTTCGTGCGATTGCTAGGGCGAATCTGCAAAGTTTAGACAAAGAAAAAGAGCGATTTAGAGATAAAAAAATCAATCTTTTGCTACAAAAAATTATAGAAAATGAGTGCGATTCGAGGGCAAATCAAGCTATGATTCGCCAAAAAAGCGCGAATCTAAAAAAGATTCGCGCGATTCGCCCCAAAACGCCCAAAAATATTTTACTTTACGCGCCACTAAATTTAGAAGTTAATATTTTTCCACTCATTTTTCATTTAAAAAAGCAAAAAAATATTAAAATATTTCTGCCATTTGTTTTTCAAAGTGGCAAAAATGCGCTCAAAGGGTTTAAAATCGTGCCGTTTCGGCTACCTTTGGCGAAAAATAAATTTAATATTTATGAATCAAAAAATTCTAATTTTATGAATTTTGATAAGATTGATTTGGCAATCGTGCCTATTTTGGGCGTGGATTGCGCGTTTAGACGCATTGGTTTTGGTAAGGGAATGTTTGATAGATTTTATGAAAGGCTCAAAATTAAGCCAAAGACGATTTTTGTAAGCCGAATCCTACATTTTTCAAATGCCAAAATCAGCGATTTTTATGATATTACAGGCGATATTTTAGTCGCTGCAAGGGGCAATAAATATGATTTTCATAGCGATTGGATTAAGCGTGGTAATTTCCGCCGTCCTTTCATTTGGCATAGCAAAGCGATTTTACACAAAAGAGCGCAATCTTTGCATAGAACAAGCGCGAATCAAAGCTAACGCCATAGAAAAAGAGGCAGAAATCAACTACCAAAATAATCAAATAAAATTAAAAGAGCAAGAGATTGAGCTACAAAAGCATTACGAAAAAGAGGAGCGCAAATTACTCAAAGATTACGAGGAAAAGTCGCTAGAGCTAGAGAAAAAAGAGCTTGGCATAAAGCAACAATTTGAGCGAATCGATGAGGAAAAAAAGCACCTAGCACAGCAAAAAAATGCCATTATCAAATCGCAAATGGTGGCAGATTCGCTAAAAGAGCAATATGAAAATAAGCGCGATGAGCTGATTTCCACGCTTACAAATTACACTTCGCTATCCAAAAACGAGGCAAAGGCGATACTTTTGGGCGAATTAGAGGATAATCTCAAAAAAGAAAAGGCGAATCTCATTCGTAGATACGAGCAGGAAGCGCGAGAGGACGCCGAGCGCAGGGCAAAATATGTCATCGCACTCGCCACTTCGCGCTACGCTGGGGAATACAGCGCGGAAAATCTCATAAATATCGTTAGTCTGCCCGATGATGAGATGAAAGGGCGCATTATCGGCAAGGACGGGCGCAATATTCGTGCGTTGGAGATGATAACAGGCGTTGATGTGCTAATCGATGACACGCCAAATACAATCACGCTAAGCAGTTTTAATCTCTATCGCCGTGCAATCGCGCTAAAGACGCTAAATCTACTCATCGAGGACGGGCGAATCAATCCTGCCAAAATCGAGGAGATTTACAAAAAATGCGAGGACGAAATGGAGCAGACTATTTTGGGCGATGGCGAAAGCGTAGTGATTGACTTGGGGCTTGGCTATGTGAGCGCGGAGCTAAAAAAGCTAATTGGCAAAATGAAATATCGCGCAAGTTTCGGGCAAAATGCGCTGTCGCACTCTATCGAAGTGGCGCATTTATCGGGGCTAATCGCTAGTGAGCTAGACGGCGATGAGGCTTTGGCAAAACGAGCTGGGCTTTTGCACGATATAGGCAAGTCGCTCACGCACGAAATGGGCGGGAATCATATCTCAATCGGCTATGATTTGGCACGAAAATTCAAAGAACACCCCGTGGTAATCAATGCGATTTTGGCTCATCACGGCAACGAGGAGGCAAAGAGTATCGAGGCAGCCGCCGTTTGCGCGGCTGACGCAATCTCTAGTGCGCGTCCGGGTGCTAGGCGCGAAGTGTTAGAGAATTTCCTAAAGCGGGTGCAGAGCTTGGAAAATATCGCACTAAAGGAGCTTGGCGTAAAACAGGCTTACGCGATAAATGCAGGGCGCGAGATTCGCGTAATCGTGCAAAGCGATAAAGTAAGCGATAGCGAATCAGTTGTCATAGCACGAAATATCGCCAAAGAAATCGAGCAGAATTTGCAATATCCGGGCGAAATAAAAGTAAGTGTGATTCGCGAAATCCGCGCCACAGAATGGGCAAGATAGGAATACAATTTGTTTTGGGGTATGCAATTTCGCAGATTTTGGAATTTTCGGGGTTTCGCAGACTCTAAGTCTAGTCTCACGCCAAAAATTTAGCAAAAACTACAAAAGCCACACCGCCATTACTTCGATTGCGATTACGCTAAAGCGAATCGGCTACGAATCAAGCGTAAAATTAAAATATTCCGTCATTGCGAGGCAGTGGCAACGCCACAACGAAACAATCTAAACAAAAATAAAATTACACCACTTTGTCATTGCAAGTATTCGCAGAATACGAAGCAATCTATTTTTCATATTCCTGCAGATTCGTGGATTGCTTCGAATCGCTTCGCGCTTCTCGCAATGACAAAAAATCTGCTTTGTGCGACTTTGTCGCACTCGCAATAACGGCGAAATATGAATCTGTCCCCCCCCCTCGTCATTGCGAGATTCTAGCAAACGCTCGAATCGAAGCAATCCAAACAAATAAAATAAAAATCTGCGCAAAGCGCAACCATTTAAAAGTTTTTACTTCGTTTTAGCCTTCATTAAAAGTAAAAATCCTTTAAATATAACCATACACTAAAACATATACGAATACCGAATCCAAGCGTCCATATTACTTGTAAAGCTGTCTGTTGTGTATTGTTGTCCTGTTTGAACGCGTATAAATGGATAGTTGCGGACAAATAATTCTAGCTTATGATGAGTGCCTAAAATCGTGTGAATCCCATAATTCACCACCAAACCTATCAAATGCAAACTTTTCCAAGTTACTTCCGCCCCAGCGTCATTTTTACCCTTGCCACCTTTATAGAATATATATCCAGCGCCAAGCCCAAAGAAAAGTCCTAGTGTTTCTGTATGATTGCGCCCCATATTGCCCTCTAAATAAAAATCAACATTGCCTAGCGCTTTCCAAAGGTTATTGTCTGCTTTGACCGTCTCATCACCCACCGTTGCGACAATAATCCCATTGCCTAAGTTGTAGTCAAACTCGCCATAAGCGCGAATCCCGCTGTATTCGTTAAATGCTATTTGATACCCAGCAAATCCGCCGATACCGATTCCCATTACATCGATTCTACCGCTCATATTAAACATCGAGCCACCAAACACACCAGCTAGTCCTTTTAAATCCGTGTCAGAAAAGCCCATTCCAAGCCCGAAAAATAGCCCACTTCGGCGTCTTTGCAGGGTTTTTGCATATTCTGCTTCGCGCTCAGCTTGTCGTTTGCGAATCTCCTCTTTTCTAGCGATTTCTTTTTCTGTGTAATTCCACCTTGTAATGTCGCTTGGGTCATCGCTAGTGCTATAATCGCTAGATTCACCACTTATTTCCGTAGCATTATCATCAACACTCGCGCCTACGGTTTCCTCAACATATTCGCCACTATCGCTCTCAATGATTTCATCGGCAAATTCTTCTTCATCTAATGGCTCTAATTTTACGCCATCAACGCCGTCATCGCCCTCTGCCACTTCACTTGCCACGCCACTAGATTCAACACTTGTCGGCTCAACACCCTCATCGGCATATTCAGCGTTATCTGCACCCTCCGCGTCATCTTCGACTTCCTCGACATACTCTATTACCACTTCTTCATCATCTTGCGCTATGGCTGGTGATATTGCGAATCCAAAGCCTAAGAGCAGTATTAACGATATTTTTTTCATTCCAAAAAAGCTCCACGAAAATAATTTTAATTTAGATAATATCGAAAATAAAGCGCGAAATTTTAATACTTTTGCGCTATAAATTTGATATTTATTTAGCATTTATCGTTCCGTGTAGCCACAAATGCT
>JBNMHH010000106.1:0-6730 GCA_050872665.1 Helicobacteraceae bacterium | reverse complement strand
TTCAAATCCTTTGAATACTTTGCTCGACATTATTTATAATCCAATCAGGCGTGGAAGCCCCAGCCGTAATCCCACATAGCTTTTTACCTGCAAACCATTCGCGCTGCAAGTCATTTTCGTCCTCGATAGAGTAGCTGTCCTTGCAAAATTCAAGCGAAATATTTAAAAGTTGCTTTGTGTTGCTACTCTCTTTACCGCCCACCACGATTAAAATATCCACTTCTTGGGCGAGTAATTTCACCGCCTCTTGATTATCAAAAGTCGCGTTGCAAATCGTATTAAACACGCGCACTTCAGGGCAAATCTTTATAAGATAATCCGCCACTTCCAAAAACGCGCTAATGCTTTTTGTGGTTTGTGAGATAAGCGCGACTTTTGCGCCGACTTTTTTTAGCTCATCTACGCTAAGCACGATTTGAAAAGGCTTTATGCAATAACTCGCCACGCCCTTTACCTCAGGGTGATTTTCATCGCCAAAAATCACAATCTCATAGCCCTGCTTACTCATTTCCTCGCAAATCTGCTGTGGCTTTTTCACAAAAGGGCAGGTGGCGTCAATAATCTTTGCATTTGAATTTTTTAGCTTTTTAAAGTCGCCCTTTTGAATGCCGTGTGTGCGGATAATCACGCTTGAATCGCCACTGATATTATCCAAATTTGTCTCAACACTCACGCCAAAATCGCGTTTTAGCCTATCGATTTCTTTTTGATTGTGGATTAGCGGACCTAAAGAAAGCGCGTTTTTATTTTGCTCCGCTAGGCGAATCGCCCTTTTGACGCCAAAGCAAAAGCCGTATTTTTCTGCGCGTTTTGTTTGCATTTTTTGTCCTTATTTTGCGCTTTTAGATTCGCACGATTCGCGTGAATTGTGTGCCTTAGATTCGAGCGATTCGCTAGATTCGCTATTTTTTACCGCCACAAATCGCCCCAAAATCTCTAAAAAGTTAGGAAAGCTCACATCAATGCAACCCGAATCCACCACTTCCACTTCGCACAATGCTCCCAAAATCGCAAAGCTCATTGCGATTCGGTGGTCGCCATAGCTATCAACCACTACCTTTTTGCTTGGTGGCGTAAATCCGCCCACTACGCTAAAGCCGTCCTCAAATTCCTCGCATTCCACGCAAAATTTTGAGAGATTAGAAATTGTAGCTTTTATTCTATCACTCTCTTTGGCGCGGAGTTCGGTAGCGTTTTTTACCACGCTTTTTCCCTTTGCAAAGGCAAAGGCGATAGCGAGTGCGGGGATTTCATCAATTAGCCACGCAATATTTTCGCTTAAACAAAAGGCGCGTAACTCGCTATCCTTGCTAACGCAAATGTCGCCAATGTCCTCATAGCGCGAAGTTTTAAGGGCGATTTCCACATTTGCGCCCATTTTTTGCAAAACCTTAAAAGCCTCGATTCGCGTTTTGTTTAGCAACACATTTTTTAAAATCACGCGCGATTTAGGCACTATCAGCGCAAGGATTGCAAAATAAAACGCACTTGATGGGTCGGTGGGAATCTCAATGTCTAAAGGCTTTAGTGGCGCACTCATAGCACGAATCGCAATGCCATTTTCATCGCATTCAATATCCGCGCCCATTCCCTTTAGCATTCGCTCACTATGGTCGCGACTTAGGCTAATCTCGCTAAAGTGGCTTTTTTCGCCCTTTGATTCGCCCACATTTAGCCCCGCTAAAATCATCGCGCTTTTTACTTGCGCCGATGAGATTTCGCTGTGGTAGCGAAAATGTGAGAGATTCTGCCCCATTATCGTAATGGGCGCAAGGCTATTTTGCTCCCTTGCGTAAATCTTTGCGCCGATATTATTTAGTGGCGCAATCACGCGCTTCATCGGGCGGGTGCGTAAATATTTATCGCCACTTAGCACAAAATATCGCCCATTTTGCGCACTCAAAAGCCCTAAATATAGGCGAATCGCCGTCCCCGCATTCCCACAATCTAAAATATCATTTGGCTCTAAAATGCCATCTTTATGTCGTTGTAGCGTTAGTTGCGCATTGCGTGGAATCTCGCTAATGTGATTTATCGCCTTGCCGTTTGCGGAAACTTGCATTCCTAACTGCATAGCGATTTTTAGCGTATTTAGCGTGTCCTCGCCAAAAAGAAAATTGCTAATTTTGCTTTGTCCATCGCTTAAAAACGCAAAAATCACAGCGCGGTGTGAAAGCGATTTATCACTTGCGATATTATCAATCTCTGCCTCAAAATGCGTAAGTTTGGGGCTTAAATGTGTGATTCTAATGAGATTTTCGCCGTTTGGATTCGCACTCACATTCGCGCCACTTGCAACGGAATTTCGATTCGTGCTATTTAGATTCGCACTTTTCATCGAATCTCTGCTCCAAATTTATCACGCAAAAACGCTATAATTTTTTCATCGCCCAAATCCTCCGCTTTTAGCGTGGATTCAAAGGATTGAAATGTGATTTTAAAACTCACGCTGACTTTATCGCCAAAATCCGCTGATTCGTATCTATCAAGCGCGGTGATTTGAGCCACATTAGGGAATTTTGCGTCCAAAATCGCGCCTTTTATCTCGCTAAATGCGATATTTTTGTCAATCAGCACACTAAATTCGCGCGTGGAGTCTTGATATTTGGAAAATTCTTTGAATTTCAAAGGCGGATTCGCCCTAAATAGTGCGTCTAAATCCATTTCGCAGATAAATGCGCCTTTGATTTCAAGTGCGTTTGCGATAAATGGATTTAGTTTGCCGATGAATCCCACGCACTCGCCGTTTTTGATGATTTTAGCAACGCTTCCAAATAAATCGCCTTTAATTCCCTCTCGCTCCGCATTTTCTAATGTGAATCCGCCCAAAATATCGCTCACACTTGAGGCAAAGCTATAAAAATCCCACTCTTTGCCCTTTGGCGTGGGATATTTCGCCTCTACTTCGCAGAGATTCGCTACAAATGCTAAGGCAGTGGATTCGGCGCGATTGGCGTTATAAATGCTACCGATTTCAAAAAGCGCAACTTTTTCGTAGCCCAAATTTTCATTGCGCTTGATAGAGTCAAGCAACGCAGGGAGGAGAGAGGTGCGGAGCGTATTTAGCTCATTTGTGATAGGGTTTAATAAATCCAAGTTTTCCGCCACTACGGGCAGTTTGTAGGACTCCAAAATCGCCCTTTCATAAAACACATAGTGCATAGTCTCAAAAAATCCCATTGCAATCGCCTTTTTGGCGATTTCGCGCTTAAATTTATAAAATCGATAATCTTCATTTATATTCGCGCTCTGTGGCAAAATCTGCGCTTTTGATTCCACTAAATCTATGCCCCTTAAGCGCAAAATCTCTTCAGCAATGTCTTGCGTTGAGATTATATCGTGGCGATAAAGCGGTGGAATCGCGCTTAATTGGCTATCATCACTGGCTGAATGGATTGTGAAATTCATCTTTTTTAGAATCGCTGTGATTTCCTCATTTTTCAGCGGATTGCCGATAATCGCGCTAATTTCATCGAATCGAAAGTCGATTCGCCTTTGCGGATAGTCGCGCGTGATTTGTTGCGATGATGAATAAATGGTGCTTTGGGACATTTTGCCAAGCATTTGGGCGATAAAATCAATGCCGTCCTCTAAAAGTGGCGAACTACCGCGCTTTGAGAGATATGCGATAGGCGAATCGCTTTTGATATTTTTCTCAAAAATCTGCGTAGCGATAATGTGTGGCGGGATAAAACTCGCTTCAAGCACCACTAGCCTTGAATTTTCATCGGCATTTGTAGCGTCATCTATGCCGATTTGCGATAGCTTTTTATCGCCGAAAAATACCGATTCAATGCCCATTTCATCGTTTTTAATGTTTAGCGTAATTTTCTCATCGCTATCCACAAACCTATCAAACGCATAAGCATTTAGCAAAACGCCCGTCATATAGGTGCTAAAGGCGATGATATTACGCAAAGCGTCCTTTTGTAGGTTGTCATTTAGCGCGAGATTGAATCGCAACTCTGTGCTATTGCGTAAATCCTTGATTTGGGCGACTTTGTAGCAAAGTGATGCGTTTAGATTATTATCGTGTTGAATCTGCAAGATTCGCCCGATGCCGGGGGCAATTTCGTTGTTTTTTGCTTTTTCTTTGGTGGCTTTTAGATTAAGATTCAAGGCAACACTTAAATCCATAGCCACGCCCTTTAAGCTAAAGCAATCACCGCGATTGGGCGTAATGCTGATTTCAAAAACGCTATCATTAAAAAGCGGATATTCGCGTAGCTCTTTGCCCAAAGCTAATTCGCCGATACTATCATCAAGCACAAAAATGCCTTCCTCAATCTTTGGCAATCCAAGCTCGGTGGTGGAGCAAATCATACCATTAGATTCAACCCCGCGCAAGTCGCCTTTTTTGATTGTTAGTTTTTCTAGCTTTGTGCCGATTGTGGCAACGGGGACAAATTGATTCTTATCCACATTTTTCGCGCCACACACGATTTGCAAAACTTCAGCACCAATATCAACCTTGCAAACGCTTAGCTTATCGGCGTTTTCGTGTTTGCGCTTCTCAATGACTTTGCCTACTACTACGCCCTTTGGCACGACAAAATCGCACATTGATTCGACTTCTAAGCCTATGTCGTTAAGCGTTTTGTAAAGCACTTCGTTGCTAAGTGCCGAAATGTCGATGATTTTTGATAATAAATTTCTGCTAAATTTCATTAAAACTGCTCCAATAATCTTAAATCCGTCTCATAAAAGCTGCGCAAATCATTCACGCCATAAAGTAGCATTGCAAATCGCTCCACGCCTAGCCCAAAGGCATAACCCCTCACGCCTTTTAGATTTAGCGCGTTAAAGACATTATTATCCACTACGCCACAGCCAAGCACTTCTAAAAAGCCCGTGCCTTTGCAAACCCGACAGCTTGAATCCGCGCCTTTGCAAAAAATACAGCTTATATCCACCTCCGCGCTAGGCTCTGTGAATGGAAAGAAACTCGCGCGGAATCGCACTTTTATATCACTGCCAAAAATGTAGCGCAAAAAATCCTCTAAGATAAATTTTAGATTCGCAAAGCTGATTTTATCGCCATTATCCACCACAAGCCCTTCGACTTGATGAAACATAGGCGAGTGCGTCATATCATAATCTCTCCGAAACACGCTCCCCGGGGAAATAATCTTTAGCGGAAAATTGCCGCTACATTCAAGCAATCGCTCAAGTGAGCGAATCTGCACGGGCGAAGTGTGGGTGCGCAATAAATATCCATCTTTAAAATAAAATGTATCTTGCATATCCCGCGCAGGGTGGAATTTAGGGAGATTCAACGCCTCAAAATTATGAAAATCATCTTCGACTAATGGACCATTTGAAATGCTAAAATTCGCGCCCACAAAGTAATCAATAATCTTATCAAACGCCTCATTGATTGGGTGAGAATGCCCTTGCACCGCATTTGGGCTAAAAAGCGAAGTATCGATTTTTTCACTCTTTAGTTGCGCCTCTAATAAATCGCGTGAAATCTTTTGCTTTGCTAAATCAAGCGCGGATTCAATGCGCTCTTTGGCGACATTTAGCGATTTTGCAAAATCCTTTTTTTGCTCATTTGGCACACTTTTTAAGCGACTAAATTCCTCTGTAAGTTTGCCTTTTTTGCCTAAAATACTAACGCGAATCGCTTCTAACTCGCTCAAATCCTTAGCGTTTTCTATCTGCGCTAACGCGCTTTCAATCCACTCCACAAAAAATCCTTGAATGAAAATTTTAAAAAGCGCATTGTATTAAAAAAATATTAAAAGTAGGTTGAAAAATATTATCATCATTGCGATGGCTTTGCCCGAATCAATCCAAAAAACCAAATAGAGTGCCACGATTTTGCTTTCCAAAAATCTCACAATGACGAAAATGGTTTGGATTGTTTTGCGTGAATCTATGATTCACCTCACAATTACGAATCCACTACTATGTCATTGCGAGTGTGTGAAACGAATGAAGCAATCTATAAAAACAAAAAAAATGAATTAACTTTGATTTTGTTTGGATTGCTTCGGCGTTTGTAACGCCTCGCAATGACGGAATATTGCAGATTCGCGCTTGATTCGTAGTCGATTCACAACGCGAATCGCGCTTTTTTACTTAGCTAACACTTTCACCTTAAAACTATCCGAACTTGCACTATAACTTCCATTATACATTGCCTCCGCGAATGCTGCTGGGAGCGTGTATTCGCCCGGGGTTACGGCATTTATTTTCACATAAACCACCTGCGATTCATAAATGTCAAAAAACCACATAATCTTATCATCGCGAATGTCTGTGTAGCCAACTTTGCTATTATTCATCGCCACGGCGTTTGGCTCGGCGTCATTATTTAGGCGCGAATTTTTCACTTCCCAACCACTAGGCAGATTTTGCGTTAGCGCGATATTTTTCATATCGATATAATTCCTGCCATAAGGCACAAGAGTGATTTTTATATAAAAAGATTCGCCACTTTTTAGCGCACTCGCATCAATCACGCGCTCATTCCCACTCTCATCAAATACCACAAATTCGCGCGATAACTGCATTTTGCGCTTGATATTATCATTGCTCGAATCGCTTGTTATCCCCTCCCAGCTGTAATTCACAAAAAGCATATTTTGCGCCTTCACCTTTGCACTGCCACTATTTAGCGCAAATTCTATTCTATCTTTTTGCTCGTTAAATTTTTGGGCTTTGTTATTTAGCACAATTTCGCCCTTAATCTCGCCCATTTTTGCCTCATCTTTGATACTTGCCA
>JBNMHH010000105.1:0-6755 GCA_050872665.1 Helicobacteraceae bacterium | reverse complement strand
TATGTCCCTTTACCCACGCCGCTGTGATAATGTGCTTTGTGGATAAGCTCACATATTCTCTCCACAAATCGGGGTTTTTGACTTCTCTAAAATTTTTCACAATCCAATTTTTTAGCCACAAATTTATGCCATCGCAGACATATTTGGAATCGCTTATTATTTCCACACAGCACGGCTCTTTAAGTGCTTTTAAGCCCTCCACAACAGCGGTTAGCTCCATACGATTATTAGTGGTATTTGCCACGCCGCCGCTTACTATTTTTCTAAAATCTTTGCCATCATTTTGGTAGCTTAGTATCGCACACCAGCCACCAAAGCCCGGATTTCCAAGGCTAGAGCCATCGCAATACATTGTTACTTTTTTCATTTCTAAATCCTTTATTTTTGTTTTTCTAATATTTCTAGCACCACGCTATTACCGCCTACCTCAGCGCAGTTTGGGCATCTATGCGATTCAAAAGGAAAAATCCCTTGACAGAAATCGCACCGATATTTAAAGCCCAAATCCGCCTTTTTACTCGAATCTTTGCCTAAGATTCGCAACACTTCTAACTCAAAAATCTCGCATTCCTCATTGTCATCTAGTTGCCCTTTGGCGCGATAAATATCGGCGATTTGCTTGTGAGATTTTATCGCTTCGATATTTTGCGGAGGTGGCAGATTCCAAAGCAAATCCACATAATTATGCAAGTTTTTTTCACTCATAATAATCTCCCAAAATCGCCGAATATTATGTTGCAAAAAATATTGCAAAGCGATTTTTGTCCCGCCTTGCGTCATCGCCTTTAAAATCTCTCTCTCGCGCAAAGCCGAACTCATCAAACTATCATTTACCAAAACTAGCATTTTTATGTAGTTATTGACATTTTCTAACTTCGCCTTATCCGCCGCAGTCGCGCCACTCTCCACTTCCTCAAGGCAACTCACAACTTCAAGGGCGTTGCTATATTCACCCAGCGTCTCATAAGTCTGCATTAAAAGCGTTAGTGCGTTTGTATTGCGCGGATTATGCTTTAGGATTTCAATAAAAATGCCCTTAGCTCGTTGCATAAAACCAGCCTTGTAGTAGGCGATTCCAAGCAATTCAAAAATCTCAATCTTTGATTTTAACTCGCTAAGTCTATCCAAAATCGCCAAATAAATTTTTATCGCATCATCAAAATTCCCGCTTTGGACATAAATCTTAGCGATGAAAATCAGCGTCTCTTGGGGCGTTTTGGAAAAATTGATTGCGTCATTTAGATTTTTATCAAACTCATAAAAATTGAGATTTTCCGCCATAGCCTTTAGCGAATCCTCTTTTTCCTTTAGTTTAAAGCGATTGCGCGTGTAATCCGCGATTGCCACTAAAATAATAATAGACAAAATGATGATGATGCTAAAGAGCGGGTCTTTGTAGAAATCAGTAAAGAATGAAATCACTTTATCCAAAAGCTAACCTTTTTTATGAAATTTTACGCTTTTTCAATTCGCTCTTGGGCGAATCTTTCGCACTTGTAGAAAATTTTACAGGAAACTGCGTTTTGGGCGTTCGCAGACACCAAGTCTAGTCTCACGCCCAAAATTCTCTACAAATACAAAACTTCCACCGCAATCCCTTCCGTTGCGATTACGCTAAAGCGAATCGACTACGAATCAAACGCCGATTCAATGAATCGAGTGGATTTTGCGATAGCCTACAATCGAAGTAATGGCGGTGTGGCTTTGCGCCGTTTTTGCGCGAAACAAGCGAGATAGGACTTGGGCGTCCATTGAGCGCAGTTTTGTGCGGAAACGGCGCAAATTGCATACCCCAGAACAAATTGCCCACGAGCCTTATCTATTTTTTATCGCTTCAATCGCCGCCTGATAATCTGGCTCATTTGTGATTTCTTCGCACACTTCCTTATAAATCACCTTTCCGCTTTCATCTACCACAAAAACCGCACGAGCCAAAAGCCCACTCAATGGCGAATCATCGATTAACACGCCATATTTATTGCCAAATTCTTTCGCTCTAAAGTCGCTTAAGGCTTTGACATTTTTTATGCCCTCAACCGAGCAAAAGCGACTTTGCGCAAAAGGCAAATCCATAGAGATGACAAAGACTTCGACATTGGGCAGATTTGATGCCTCTGTGTTAAATCGCTTGGTTTGCATTTGGCACACAGGCGTATCAAGGCTTGGGACGACATTTAGGACTTGAATCTTATCCTTTTTGCCACCCACAAGCACATAGCCCAAATCATTGCCTTTTAGCTTCACGCTTGGGGCAAAATCTCCTACTTTAATCTCATCGCCGAGCAGTTTTACGGGACTTCCCTTTAATTTTACGCTCATAAATTCTCCTTTTAATTTAAAATATTTTACAATTCCACTTTTGGAATTTGGAATTATATGAAAATTTTCTTAAAGGGCGGAAATTTTGGCTAGGAATCACAACACAAAACGCTACATTTTGGATACTTCGATTATTTTGGACGACATTGCGAATCTATCTTTTATCTCGCAAGGTGGGGAAAATGAAGTCTATATTTCAGAGATTGTGCTTTATGAATTGGATAAGAAAAAAGATTTACAAAACGAGTTAGGCTATTTTAGCCGTGAGTTTTTTCGCGCACTGCATTCAAATGAGGCGATTTTGCCCAAAAAGCGCACTAAAAACGGCGATAATATCTACAAACTTTTATTTAAAAATAAGGACGCGGAATTTGATATTTTTATCATTTATCGCAACGATTATAAGACGAAAAATTTGGAGTATTCGCTAAATGACAGCCGAATCTTAGAGGTGGCAAAGGATTATGATTTCATACTTTTGACAAATGACATTTCGCTAAAGATTCGCGCCATTTCGCAGGGCGTCCGCGCCGAATCGATTTTTCGCAATATGGTGGAAAATCCTAGCGATATAAATTTCGCTTTTCAATTTAATTTGCATAAAGATAAAAGTGCGGATTCGCTATCCAAAAGCGCGGAATTTAAAAAGCTAAAAGATTGGAGCATTATCGAAGTCGATGAGCAAGATAACACGGAGAGTTCGCTTTATCTCACAGGCAAAAAGAAATTTGGCTTTAAGATTGATGGCAAATTTGAAGAGCAAAATTTAGATAATATAATCGATGAAAACGCCCCATATATCCGCCCCATAAATTTGGAGCAAAAGTTACTTTACACAATGCTAATCCACCCAAAAAATAAAGTTAGCATTATCACAGGTAGCACAGGCAGTGGCAAAACGCTAATTTCCCTACAAGCTGGGCTTACGCTAGTAAAAAACGGCGCAGTTGAGGGCATAATCTATATGCGAAACACTATCACTTCAAACGACAAAGAGGCAGAGCTTGGCTTTCGCAAAGGCGATGAAAGCCAAAAGCTAAGCTATTTTATGTATCCGCTTTATAGCGCAATCAATTTTACGATTGACAAGCTCCAAGAAAGCTCCATTGCCAAAAAAATCGAATATAGTGGCGATGTCAATACGATTGAAAAAAAAGACGCAACGGAGTATTTCATCAAAAAGCACAATATCGAGGTGATGGACATCGCACACGCGAGAGGCGTGAGTATCGCGCGGAAATTTGTAATCTTTGATGAGGCGCAAAATGCAAGTGATGCGACTATCAAGCTAATAGGCACACGAATCGCACAGGATTGCAAAATCGCCTTTTTAGGCGACTGGAAGCAAATCGACCACCCATATCTAAGTCGCTTTCGCAACGGCGCAGTTACGCTTTTGCAAAAGGCGCAAAACAGCGACTTTTTAAGCGGGATTCAGCTAAAAAATACGATTCGCAGCGAAATCGCCGAATGGTTTGAGGAAAATATGTAGGTGGGTTTGCGTAATTATTGGGGCAAATTGCTAAAATAGATTGCCACGAAAATTCGCTACGCTCATTTGCAGGGTTCACAAGTGAATCTCGCAATGACGACTCCGCCACCTAGTCATTGTGAGGTAGTGGCAACACCCAAACGAAGCAATCCCCACCATTTCTCATCATTGCGAAGGCTTTAGCCTGAAGCAATCTGCACCCACTTCGTCATTGCGAGTGAGTAAAACGAACGAAGCAATCTATCGAAGCAACCCACGCTTACCAAAAACTATCATATAACTTTGAAGGCTTGGCAATAGATTCGTTAAATGTCTCTAACCCATATTGCTCTATTAGCGTTTTGCCATAGAGTGGATTGCGTCCCAAGCCAAACGCTTCCACTTTAAATCCTAGCGAATCTAAAATCAGTGCCGTAATGTCATAGTGTGAAAGTTCGCGGTTTTTAGTGAGATTTTGGCTTGGATTTGCGCTAAAGTGCGGATTTATAAAGGCATTGTAAATATAGCGGTGCGTTTCTTGTGGGACAAAATTGCGCTCGGTGCTTAGGTGGTCGCCCACAATCACAATCGTGGTATTTTTGCCAAATGGCGATTTTTGCACAAATTCCACAAAATCGCCTATAATTCTATCGCTACAACGAATCGCATTTTCGTAATTTGTCTCTAAATCCTTGCAAAATTCCTTATCCACAAAGCCCGGAAAGTGCGTGTCGACAGTGCTAATATAAATTGCAAAAGGGTAATACTCGTTGTAATTTTGCAAATATTTTTTGACAAACGAAAAAAGTTTAAAATCCTCAACGCCCCAAGCGACATTATAATCTCGCGGAATATCGCCATTTGCTCTAAAATAGCGTATATCACGCTCTTCAAAATGCTGATTTTGAATGATACGCGTATAGCCACCAAATCCGCTGTTTGCGCCAGTAAAAATGGCTTGTGTATAACCAAAAGCGTGTAAAATATTGCCTATGCAGGTGGCATTTTTAAAGTAATCGCCTTTTGCGCGTTCTAATCCACCTTTGGGAAAAATCATAGGAATGCCACAAAGATATGAAATGGTCGCCTGATTCGTAACGCTTGAGCCTACATTTGGCAAATGTCCGCCAAGTGTGCTATTTGCACTAAAATTTATGCCATTTTGGGCTAAACGCGTGAGATTTGGAATCAATTCTCCGTGCGGAGAGTAGCGCAATCTATATTCCTGCCCTCCCCCAATAGATTGCGGAATATTTGCTCCACTAAATGTGGATTCCATAGATTCGGCGAAAATTACTATTAGATTTTGCAAATTTATTTTATTTTTTGGCTTTTTATAATCCGCTACATTTGGCTTAATATAGTTTTCCTCATAAAAGGTAGAATATTCTTCAAAAAAATAGTGATTTATGGTGCTAATAATTTCTAATTTTTTATCTGCGACATTAAAGCCAATAGCAAGAAAACAAATACCAATAAATAGCCTTAAAGCAAGGCTATGAGAAAAAATATGTCGCACATATTTTTTGGTAGTAGCGTAACATTTTTGGATAAAATTGTTGCGCCAAATATTTGGCAAAAAAGTGATAAAAATAGCACATAAAACACTAGGCAACAAAACAAAAATCAAACTATCTTTTAAAATAAGCTCAATGACGGCATTATTTGTGCCTACCAAAGGCATTGTTAAAATTAAAAGCAAATCCTCAAATAATATACCAAATGTAAAATATTTCCCACCAAAATACAAAATCCCAGCCAAAAAACTTATACAAATATGGCAAATAAACATAATTTTTGCTTCATACTACTGCTCCCTTTTAAATCCGCTCAAAAATTCCTCCAAGTTAAACTTTTTGCGGTGGTTTTCGGTGAAAATATGTATCATAATGTCGCCCAAATCCGCGATTATCCAATCGCCACTTTCCTCATCGGTGCTATAAAATGTCTCGCCATTTGCCTTTAGCTCGGTCTTTAGCGTGTCAAGCAATGCAAAGCTATGCTTATCAGCAAGGCTTGTGGCAATCACCACAAAGCTCGTAATATAGGGCGTTTTGCGCAAGTCAAAAAGCGCAATATTTTCCGCCTTTTTGCTATCAAGTAGATTTATAATTGATTCAAGCCTATTTCGCGCGAATTTGTCATCAATGCTATTTAAAATATCCAAATTTTTTGCTCCGTTTTTTAGATTTAGATTTGCAAGATTTGTGCCATTTTTGGCATTAGCGCGAATCGCGCTTGATGAGATATTTTCACTCACTTCAAAGCGCAAAAATTCGCTTGGGATTGGAATATCGCCCCTTGTAGCGACTACGAATCGCACATTTTGGCGAATCTCATCGATTTTATGCCATTTTTCTAACTCGCCCAAAATATCCGCACCGATTATAAAATACAAGTTTTTTGGCGCGTAAAGATTTTTAAAATGCAAAATCGAATGAATAGCAAAAGATGGCTTTTTTTGCGATATTTCATAATTTGAGATGAGAATAATTTTTGGCGCAGTGGGCGCGTTTTTTAGCGAATCACGGGGCGAATCTTGCGAATCTTTCATCGAATCTAAAAGCGATTCAATGCTTTTTTTTGTAGGCGTTTTTTTATAGATTTTTGCTTTTATTTGCGCCGAATCTACCACCGAATCCACCGCTTCACGCACCACTAATTCAAGTGCGTTAAATCGCTCTTTATCGCTTAAAAACGCCTCATTATCGCATTTCAAAGGATTTTTAAAATTTGGCAAAATAATCAAAAAATCAATAAAATCGCATTTTAACGCACACTCTATAATCGCTCTGTGTCCGCTATGAGGCGGATTAAAGCTACTACCAAAAATCGCTAGATTCACAATCCAAACTCTTGCGTTAAAATCATATAACTTGCCACACCGCCTAAAATGCTTACTATGGGGATTTTTACGCTCAAATGCAATGCCACAATGACGGCAATGCTTAGCGTTTCTTTGAGT
>JBNMHH010000104.1:0-6758 GCA_050872665.1 Helicobacteraceae bacterium | reverse complement strand
CGAAATTTGCCAAATCCGCGAAAGGCGCACCCAAGAACAAATTTTAAAAACATAAATACATAGGAGAACTTCAGCAAATGACAAAAATTCTTTCACTTTGTATTATCATTCTCACACTTTGCGTTGCAATCTACGCGCTAAATTGGACAAAATTCATTTCCACTTGCTTTGGCGTCATCGCTGATTGCAGGTTTCCAAAAATCGTGCAAAATTTCATCAATAAGCAATATGTGGCGTTTTTCAATATCAATCTAAGCGAGTTTCCGCCACTTGAATCTTACAAAAGCCTAAATGAGCTTTTCACGCGCGGACTGCGTAAAATGCGGGATTTTGACAAAAGCGAAAATATCATCATTTCGCCCTGTGATAGCCTTGTAATCGAAAGTGGCAAAGTTGAGAGTGGCAGAGCGTTGCAGATTAAGGGCTTTAGCTATGAAGTCGCGCCGTTGCTTGGTGTGAATGCGAGAGATTTGCCGCCAAATCTCTACTATGCAAATCTCTATCTCTCGCCTCGCGATTATCACCGCTATCACGCGCCTACCGATATGTTTGTCGAATCGGTGGTGCATTTCAAAGGTGCGCTGTTGCCCGTGCATCAAAAGTCGCTAAACAAAAATCAAAATCTTTTTATCCGCAATGAGCGCGTGGTGCTACGAGCGCGGACAAAGAGTGGTGCTAGGCTGTATTTTGTTGCGGTGGGTGCGCTAAATGTGGGCAATATCGTCTTTTATATTGAGCCAAAATTGCAAGAAAATTTTAGTGGCAAAAAGAATGAATTTTTCTACAAAGAGCCGAAATTTATCCGCAAGGGAGAGGAATTGGGAATGTTTAAGATGGGTTCTACGATTGTGCTATTTGTGGAATCTGGCAATTCTAGTGGCAATTCATCTTGTCTAAAATCGTCATTGCGAGGCGCTGCAAACACCGAAGCAATCCAAAAATCTAAAGTAGATTGCCACGATTTTGCTGCACAAAATCTCGCAATGACGAAAAATGGCTCAGAATTCACAGATTCAAACGCAGATTCGACACACAATATTACCATTTTCAAACAAGGCGAGAAAATAAAATTCGGCGAAGCGTTATTTAAACTCGGCGCATAAGAAAAATGCAAAAACAAAAGTTATAAAAAATATAAATTTGTGCTACAATTCGCGCTTTATTGTTGCTTGAGATTCACCATTTTAACGCTGTGGAGGCAAATATGCACGATTTAAATAAAATGTTAGGATTAGGATTGGCGGGAAATTTTGCTAATCACTTGGAGCAAGCAGGGGAGTCTAATGACTTTGCCTGTATTGTGGGCGATGATGAGTGTGCGCCAAAGGGGATTTTTCCGTTTTTTGTGCCACAAAGTAGCGGATTTTTGGGGCGATTTTGTTTTGATAACAATGCTGTAATTTTACCAGCTGATAAATCGCTCAAAGTCCAAGCAGAAGCCGAAATGGGGCTAGTTTGCGAAATCATTTATAATGAAAATAAATCCGTGCAAAATATCATTCCCACGCATTTTATGGCATTTAACGATGCCTCCATTCGCAATGACAAAAATGCCACTAAACTTTCGCAGAAAAAGAATTTTTCGCTCGGCTCAAAAGGCTTTAGCGCGAATCAAATAGCGATTCCAAATAATGATTTTACGCAAGGTGGGATTTGTGATAATTACTCTATCGTCTCTTTTATTAAGACAAATGGCGTTTTGGAACAGTATGGGGAGCTAAGCAGATTAGATTCATATAGCTATTTTTATGAAAATCTCACGCGCTGGATTATTAAAAAGCTAAATAGCCAAGATGATTTTGGTGTGCTTGAATCTCTGCCAAATATTTTGCGTAGCGCAAATTACCCTACACACGCGCTTATTGCTGTGGGAGCTACGCGCTACACGGCGCAAAATGAGCATAGATTCCTGCAAGAGGGCGACATTGTGAGTGTGATTATATTTAATCATAATAAATATAGTTTTGAATTTATTACAAATCTCGCAGATAGTGGCAAATCTACGCCTTTAAATGCTGAAAATGACATTTTGATTCTAACTCAAAAAGTTGTGCGAATCTAAATGGCGCAAATCTAAATTTCAAATGTTATTTTTAAGCAAAATCAAAATACAATCCGCAATTTATGTGGATTTTTGCTGGGGATTCGCAAATAGCGTAGATTCACATTAAAATATTTTATGGAGCGTTTTATGAAAAGATTTTTGATTGTTTGTATTGCAAGTATTTTAAGTGCGAATGCGCCGTTAGATTCGACTGCAGATTCGGCTATTAGCGTGGATTCGCATATAGATTCGGCTACAACTGAAAATTTACGCACGGATTTAACTGACGCGATTCCCCCCCCCCCAGAAGCGAGTAGCCCAAAGCCGAGCGATTTAAACAAATCTAACCTTTCATTTCTACATAGCATTCGCTTTGATTTTTTGTTAGATAATACAGAGGATTGCGATTGGCTTTGGACGCCACGCACGATAAGCGCGGTTTTGCTAGAGCCTGAAGTCGGGCTTGGCATTGGCGAATTTCACGCGCTTTGGGTGGGTGGCTATGGGATTCAAAATATGGGCGCAAAGCCCATAGCAAAAGGCGCAAAGGGCGGTATCTATGCGTATTACGCATTTTCGCAAAGCGGATTTAGTGCATTGTTTGGAATCGCCCCTAGAAAAAAGCTCATTTTGCGCTATCCACGCACATTTTTTCGCACCGACTTTGAGTTTATGAATCCAAACATAAATGGCGTGATTTTTCAATATCAATCCACGCAAAACCGCGCGTTAAAAGGGCAAGGCGAACTCGTGCTAAATCATTTTGGTGGCAATTTGGCAAACGCCACAGATATGTTTTACGCCTCGCTTGGCGGGAAAATTACGCTTTTTGATAGCCTCATTTTAGGCGCAGATACGATGCTATATCATATCCAAGACATAAATCTTTTGCGGACAAATGCGGAAAATAGCGACACTTTTCTTTTTGAGCGAATCCTTTATGACGCAAGTGTGGCGTGGGATTTGCGCGGATTCGCAGAGGTGGAGCAAATCTTTGAGGTGGCAAATGTGGGCTTTGCTTTGCTAGGCGAGGCAGAGCGCAAAAAGGCACATAGCGGATATGGCGGATTTCGCAATGCTGTGGGCTATGAAATAAGCGCGAATCTGCAATACAAAGGCTTTGGCATTGAGGAAAGCCACTATTTTGGAAAGCCACAAATGCGCTATTTTGGGGTATTTGGCGAGGATATTTATAATGGACTGCCATTTTATCAAACGAATTTTAATCGCATAAATGCCTACTACGCCTACCAAAACGACTTTGCAAAGATTAGCTTTAACCTTATCTTTTATGTAATCGGCAAACGGCTATCCACGCAACAAATGCTAATTTTTAGCTTTGATAGTGGGAAATTATGGCATTAGATTTGAGTGCAAATCCAAAAGGGCGAATCTAAAAAAAGAGCGCGAATCTGCAATGTCTTTAAGATTCAAATGCCATTTTTTAAACAAAATCAAACTATAATCCGCGCAATTTTTTAAAGATAAAGGTGGAAATCGCGTGGAAACCAAAGCATTACAAGAAAAAATATTGCATCTAAAAGATGAGATGGATGCGCTAATCGTGGCGCATTTTTATCAGCGCAATGAGATTGTAGAAATCGCGGATTTTTGTGGCGATAGCTTGGAGTTAGCAAAAAAGGCAAGTAGCGCAAAGCAAAATCTAATCGTGTTTTGTGGCGTTAGCTTTATGGGGCAAAGCGTGAAGGTGTTAGCTCCGCAAAAGCGCATTATTATGCCTCGCCTTGCGTGTTGCTCTATGGCGCGAATGATTGATTCAAGCTACTTTGATAAAAGTGTGGCAAAGCTAAAGTCGCTTGGCATTACAGATATTTTCCCTATGACTTATATTAACTCAAATGCCGATGTCAAGGCAAAAGTCGGTAAAATGGGTGGCGTAGTCTGCACGAGTGCGAATGCTGCTAAAATCTTTGATTACGCACTGGGGCTAAATAAAAAAATCTTTTTTATGCCAGATAGGTGCTTGGGGCTAAATTTGGCGCGAAAAAATGGCAAAAAAGCCTGTGTGCTAGGGCAATGTAGCGATTCGCAAATCCTTGAATCGGACATTATTTGCTATGATGGATTTTGCTCGGTTCATCAGCTTTTTACGAGTGATGACATTGATTTTTATCGCCAAAAATTTAGCGATATTGCCATTGCTACGCACCCTGAATGCGACCCTAGCGTGGTGGCAAAAAGCGACTTTGTCGGCTCTACAAGTCAAATTATAAAATTTGTCGCTAATTTGCCGACAAGTGCGAAAGTCGCCGTAGGCACGGAGTTTAACTTAGTCAATCGTCTAACCAAACAAAACGGCAATAAAGAAAATATTTTTGTGTTATCCTCCACCAAACCGCTTTGCCCTACGATGAATGAGACGACTTTGGAGGATTTACACGCCGTGATGAGTGCGTTTAGGGACGATATGCCTTATAATGAGATTGAGGAAAATAGCGATACTATCAAATACGCCGCAAACGCGCTAAATAAAATGCTGGAGCTGTCATAAATGAATGTCAGCGATTTTGTAAAAAGCGCGATAGATGAGGATTTGGGGCGTGGCGATTTATTTGCGCGGTGCATTTCGCGCACTTTGGCACACAAACAAGTAGAGGCGAAAATTATTGCCAAAGAGAGCGGAATTTTTAGTGGAGAAGTGTATTTAGTTGCGCTATATGAGCAATTTGACATAAATGCGGAGTTTGTAAAGCACGATGGCGAGGCGTTTTCAAAGGGCGAAGTGCTAGTAAATTTAAGCGGAAAATATATTGATATTTTGCAAAGTGAGCGCGTGGGGCTAAATATTTTAGCTCATAGCAGTGGAATCGCCACAAATACAAGGCGATTTATAGAGGCGGTGCGTGAAAATAGTGCGAATCTAAAAGTGCTAGACACACGCAAGACGCGTCCTTTTTTGCGCGAATTTGAAAAATATTCTGTGCGTAATGGCGGTGGAATCAATCATCGATTCGGACTTGATGACTGCCTAATGCTAAAAGATACCAATCTCGCGCATATCAGCGATTTGGGCGTGTTTATAAAAAACGCAAGGGTGCAAATCCCGTGGAGCGCAAAAATCGAAGTTGAATGCGAAAGCGTGGAGGGCGCGATAAATGCGATGAGCGCGGGAGCGGACATAATAATGTGTGATAATATGAATGCCGAATCTATCGCGCGTGTGGCGCAAATCCGCGCGGAAAAATTCCCGCACATTTTGCTAGAAGCAAGTGGCAATATAAGCACTGAAAATATCGCACAATACGCCACTTTGGGCGTTGATGCGGTAAGCGTAGGCGCACTAATCCACCAAGCAAAATGGATTGACTTAAGCCTAAAAATGCAATAAAGTTTTTTGCGAAAATCTAAAAGGGGGCGAATCCAATATGAACATAGCGTTTTTTGACTTTGATGGGACGATTAGTCGGTGCGATAGTTTCGCGCTGTTTTTGCGCTTTATTTTGGGGCGAAAATTTTATGTGAAATTAGCGACAAACTTGCATATTTTGGTGCTTTATAAACTTGGCTTTATAGGCAATACCACCGCAAAAGAGCGCATTTTGAGTAGTTGCATAAAAGGAATGGAGATTAGCAAATTTCAAGCATTTTGCAAGGATTTTTTGCCGTTACTCGAATCGATTTGCAAAGATTCGGCACTGCAAAAAATCGCGTGGCACAAGGCACAAGGGCATAAAGTCGCTATTGTAAGTGCGAGTTTTGAGGAATATTTGGGATTTTTGGCGCAGAAATTGGAAGTGGATTTAATCGCCACCAAAATGGAAGTGAGCGATTCACGAATCACGGGGCGATTTGCTACGCCAAACTGCTATGGCGCACAAAAAGTAGCGCGAATCAAAGCGCGGTATAATCTAACGGATTTTGCACAAATCTACGCCTACGGCGATACAAAGGGCGATAAAGAAATGCTAAGCCTAGCAAGTGAGGGCTGTGCGTTTTACCGCGTATTTGAGTAGGTCTATATGGCATTGCGATAAACTTAAGTTTAAATCTCAAAGGCGATTTATTAAAATAATAACTCTCAATTTGTGCGAATCTGTGCGATTGGTGCGCGATTTGTAATCTACATTCACACCGCAATCTTTTTTTCTTTTAAGCTAAATTTCAAATAGGGGGGGGGTAAAATATGTTTTTTAATTTTTTACCTTAAAAGGAGGCACAAATGAGCGCGGAAAATACGAATCTCACGGCAGAGGCGATTGATTTCAACGACTATTTGCGTGAGGATTATGATAATATGGCTAATGAGATTGAGACGGAGTTTCAAGCCCTTAGCAAAGAGCAAATGTTGCGAATCGAGGTGGATAATAGCCTTGAATCAGCCCTAAAAGAGCTTGAATCCTTGCAATCACAACTCCCCAAAGAGCAAATGAATGCACTCTTTGAGCAATGCTCACAAAATGCGATTGACGCGGTGGTGGGGCATTTTGGACTTGCAGCGGTGGTGCTAGATAGTAAGCCCGGCGGGAATGTCAATACTACGCATAATGTTCGTAGAGTAGATGAGAACGGCAAACCTGCACCTATTTATGCGAATGACATAGAGCGACAGCGATATGAAAATCGTGGCGAGTATGATTCAAAGCATTATCACGCCGATAAAAACTACATAGCCATAAATAAAGAGCAAGGCGAGTTAAAAAAGCAAGGGCAAAGCGTGGATTATATGACAGGCAAAAAGATTAAAGCAAATGAT
>JBNMHH010000103.1:0-6794 GCA_050872665.1 Helicobacteraceae bacterium | reverse complement strand
TGATTTGTCCATCTCATCTTTGATGATTTTTTGCACCTTATCAAGCACTATTTTGCCCAGTGGCAAAAAGCTGTAAATCCCGCTACCGATTTGCTTTATAAAGCCACCGCGAATCAAAATGCTGTGGCTTTTTAGGACGCAATCTTTGGGTTCTTCCTTAGTGGTGGGGGCGAAAAATTTTGAAAATTTCATTTAGTGTCCTTTAGTGGTTTGCAAATTCGTCTTGTGGCGACAAATCGTGGAGACTTGCCACTCGCTTCGTCAATAGACTTCAAGTCTTATTTCCTCGCTCGTGGCTACGCAACCCCGATTTTTCGCTCACAATACTAGAATTTGTATGGTTGTTTTTGGATTCGTTATTGTGGGATTCTACGCTTTTTGCGCCAGATTCGGCATTTATATCTAAATCAAACAACATTGCCAAAGTCTGTTCGACTTCCTTTAACTGCGCATTTGACGCGATATTTTTTAGATTTTTTGTGGGCGTGTGGAGAAAAATATTAAAGACATTGTGAATGGTCTTTTGCAGATTTGCCTTGCAAGATTCGGGCAAATATCCCTTAGCAATCGCCTTGTCAATCTCTCTCATAGACGCGGTTTTGGCGAGATTTCGCAAATGTTTGATGATAGGCTCAACGCTTAGAATATTTAGCCATTTGAAAAATTCATTCACCTGCTCACCCACGATTTCATAAGCCGTATTTATGCTGTCCTTGCGCTTTTCTTTGTTGTCTTGCGCGACTTTTTGGAGCGAATCAATGCTAAAAATCTCAATCTCACTATCCAAATTTTCCTCAATGTCGCGCGGAATCGCCAAGTCGTAAAAGTAACGCTTATGGGGCGTTTTTTTAATCATCGCCTTTGTGATAATGGGCGCATTCGCGCTAGAGGCGGAGAAAAGCAACTCGCAGTCATTTATCACACGCGCTAACTCGCCAAACTCCGCGATTTGCAGATTGTCATTTTGCAATTCGTTTTTAAAATCCACCGCCTTTTGATAGCTACGATTTAGCAAGGTTACTTGAAAATTTGCGCTTAGCAGGTGCTTTGTGGCGATTTTCCCCATTGTGCCTACGCTTATAACAACGGCGCGTTTTTTATTTAGTGGCAAATCATTTGCACTAGCCACCGCGATAGAGGCGACAGATACGGGATTTTTAGAGATTCCAGTCTCATTTCTCACGCTTCCTGCGCATTTAAAGGCAAAATCAATCACATAACCCAAGCCTTTTGTCGTGCAGTAGCCATTTTTAAGCGCGTAGCGATATGCTTTTTTTAGCTGTCCGCTAATTTGCGTCTCCCCTACCACAAGGCTATCTAGGCTACTTGCCACCAAAAAAATATGATGAATCGCGCTATATCCCTCATAACTACTCGCACAGCCCTCTAGCACTTCCTTTTTCACACCTGATAGCTCAGCTAACTTCGCAAAGCACTTCTGCAATGCGTCATAATTATCCTCGCACTGCATTAAAATTTCCATTCGATTACAGGTGGATAGCACGATAGATTCGCTAATGTAGCCACAATCGCGCAGATAATCCAAAAGTGGCGTGGCGTCCTCAAAGCTCAATTTTTCTCTTATCTCAAGCGGGGCATTTTTATGCGAAAAGCTAAGCACCAAATACTTCATCAAAACTCCCTATCTATCATATCTGCGATGATTTTAAGCAGATTTTTATCGCTCTCATCGCTTGAATCAAGCACCGATAACGCCATTTTGCCGTAGCCTAACGCGACATTTTTGACTTGCTCGATAATGCCAAATTCGCTCATTTTATTGCGAATCCAGCCTTTTTGCGCCGAATCTAGTGGCTTTTTAAAATAGCTTTTTAAAATCTCTTTATCATTCGCATTTAGGGCGTTGTAAAGGTAAATGTAGGGCAGAGTGGTTTTGCCCTCTTTGAAATCGCTAAAAGATTCCTTGCCAAGCGTGGAATCCTCTTGCGTAATGTCTAGCAAATCATCGATGATTTGAAAAGCGATACCCAAATTGCGTCCGTAAATGCGATATTTATCGGAGTTCAATTTGCTCTTGGGTGCATCTTGCATAGATTTGCCAAATTTCGAGTGTTCGCGGACTCCCAGTCCAGTCTCACACTCAAAATTTGGCAAAAACTCCGCAACCTCCACCGCAATCCCTTCGATTGTTTTTTTCGGCAGATTCGCAGATTCGCCGTTTTTAGATTCGGTAGAATCGCCTTTGTTTGAATCCAATTCTAGTATTTGCGGTGGAGATTTTGTATTTGGAGAAAATTTTGGGGATAAAACTAGACTTGCGGTCTGTTGTTCCCCAAAATTTTCTCCAAGTGCGAAAGGTGCGCCCAAAGACGAATTTTCGTTTTTTAAGACTCCACCACATATCGCACTCGCTTCTATTAGTGCCCCCGTCTTCCTCTCCACCATTTTCAAATACTTTTGCGCATCTAAATTGATAGATTCGCCTAAAAACACATCATCTAATTCGCCTAAACTCAGCTCAAACACGGCGTTTGAAATGATTTGCGCGAGATTCGCCCCACCACACGAGACACAAGCAATCTCATAAAACGCCTTTGAATACAAAATATCTCCAAGCATTATGGCGTTTTTATCGCCGTATTTGGCGTTTATACTTTGCTTTCCACGCCGTAAATTTGCCGAATCAATCACATCATCGTGCAAAAGCGAGGCAAAGTGGATTAGCTCGATAATCGCGCAAACTTTTGGCGCGATAGGCGAATTTGGTGCGATTGTTAGCAATAATTTCGAGCGCAACATTTTCCCAAAGCTAAAATCCGCGCGAAACCGCCCAAACGCCTCGCTATCCACGCTATCAAAATAGCCATTGATGATTTTTTGCACTTCGTTTAATTTGCCTTGCATTTTTGCCCCCACGCGCTACATTATCTCAATTTGCGCATCATATTTATTCAAATAATAGCGAAATTTTGCTTCTTTTTTGTAATCATCAAAATCCACAAAATAAATGATGATATGCGGTTGTTGCGCCCTTGTGGAGCGCGTCTGCGTTAGCTCAACCTTAAAGGCATTTAGCGCAAGGCTCTCTTTGTAGAGATGAAATTGATGCGGATTTCTATCGTAGGTTAGGTGCATTACCAAGCCCCTGTCCTTATACAGCGTCCAGCGAAACGCAAGGGTTTTGTGCGTGTTTTCCACAAAAAGATTGATGATTTTCACTTCATCTTTTTTTAGGATAAATTCCTCGATAAACTCGGCGTTTGCGATATTTACAAGCAACGCACAGCAAAAAATAACGACTTTTTTCAATTCTTATTTCCCTTTAAAAATGCTAAAAATTAAAGTAGGATTTTTAAAAAGAAATTGCGCTAAATTCAGCGATTTCACGCTATTAGCGTAAATTAAACGATTCTAGTATTTTGCGGTTGCGCTTGTGGGGTTTTTGCAGATTTTTAAGTGTGAGACTAGACTAATGGTCTGCGAACGCTTGAAAATCTGCAAATCCACGCAATGGTAACCCAAAGACGAATCGCAACCGCCGATTCCACGATTCGCACTCGAATCGTAGAATCTGCGCCAAATTACGCTACTTTTTAAGCGTTACAATATATTCCGCTAACGCAGTTATATCCGCATCACTCAACTTCGCCATAAAAGGTTTCATCTGTGCGCCAAGTCCGTATTGATTTAGCGTCCCAGCTTTGTAGCCTTTAATGTCCTCAATCAGCTTGTTTTTATCCAATGAGTTGATTGTGAAAGTCGCCTTAGAGCCCGGTGGCACTTTATCTCCACCTGCTCCGTGGCAAGCGATACAAGTTTTGTATAGTGCCGCTCCGTCCGCCGCGAATAGTCCGACCGCGCTAAAAAGCGCGACAAAGATAAGTTTTTTCATTACACTCTCCCGAAAATTTATTTTTTGAAACTTGCGCTTCAAAGCGTGAATTTTAATACCTTTAAACTTAAATTTATCTTTGAAATGCGATTTTATTGTGATTTTTGTGTTACTTTTGGTGTTTATATCACATTTTTGAAGCAAATTGTGCAAAGATACACAAAAATTTTATACCCAATTCAAATAAATATTTGTGGTATTTTTAGCCTTTATTTGTGCTTTTAGTGCCTCAACCTTTGCCTTTGGATTATCAAAAATTTATAGACATTTGGCTTTAAAAGCGTAGCACACGCCACCACTTGCGAGTGCCACATCGGCAAACACGCCATTATGGCAATAAATTCGTCTTTGGGCGCATCTTTCGCACTTGTATAAATTTTTGGGAATCAACAGACTTTAAGTCTAGTTTTATCCCAAAAATTTATACAAATACAAAACTTCACCGCAAATACTAGAATTGTATTCAAATGCAGATTCCGCCGAATCGTCATTGCGAGGGCGAATCACAGATTCGCACGAAGCAATCCAAAAAATAAAATAGATTGCCACAAAAATTCGCTACGCTCATTTTCTCGCAATGACGGCGTTGGGTGATTTGCGATTCGCCTAGTGATGACGAGCGATTTTTATAAAACGCCCTACAATCACTTAAAACCTTGCCTTTGTTTCCACGCCCAAATTTTCGCGGATATTATCATAGCTGGGGGCGAAGTATAAAAATTGCGCGAAATCATTTGCGTTGTAGCTTTGGCGGATTTTCACGCTAAATTCGCCCTTTGTTTTGCTCTGCAGTGCCAAAGTTTGGACGCCATTATTCACCGCGCCGATAGAATACACGCTAATGCCATCACCCTCAAAGCTAAGCTGATTTTCTAGCACCTTTAATTCTTGCGGGTGCGTGGTATTGACATACCAGCCACTTGAATTGCTACCCACACTCGCCTTTGGTAGCCTAGCTGTGGGCGAAATCACACTCTCAATATCCAAAACCCTGCATTCGGGATATTTGCAGAAAAATTGATATGAGACTTTGGGATTTGCCACTAGCGATTGGGATTCGTTGCTATTTTTTATAAGCTCGATTCGCCCACGCATAAGGGCGATTCGCCAATTATTCGTAATCTTTGGCTTAGTGATATAGCGCGGATATTGCGCCCCCAAATTCACAAAATCCACGCTCAAAAATGTATCATTGAGATTCACCACGCGCGAGGTAAATAAATCAATGGGCGTCAAATCCCTATCCTTTATGCCCGTGGCTGAGAGTTTGCGCACCACACGAGCAATCGAGCTATCCACAAACGCACCTTTGGGGATTATGGAATCGGGCATATTTTCATTGATAAAAACAAAATTATTGATATTATCGCTTAGCTTCGCACTCAAATCGCGCCCATAGCAATTCGCCGTGAAATTTTTAATCGCCCGATTTTGGTGGTTTAGAGCTTGGAGCGTAATCTTTGTCATCGGCAGATAGGGAATTGCGGGGATATAAGTGTGCTGATTGTAATACATTTGCCGTCCGTTATTTTCAATGGCAGCGTAAATAGAGTGGGGAATCAAATCCACACGCTTTCTCACAATAATGGGCTTTTGGCAAGGAATCTTGCCGACATTATTTATATTTGTGGATTCGATATTCACAGATTCGGCGTTTGGATTTTGCGCGGATTGGGCTTGATTCGCGTTTTGATTCGCATTCGATTCGCCCTCAATTAGGCATTTTCCATCAGCCCTATCTTTGGCGTCCAAGCGATTTGTAAGCGCGATTTCAAGCGTCCCTGTGGCAATATCATCAAAATTTATATTAAGATTGCCACCGATGAATCGCCCATTTTTAAACCTTGCAATGCCTTCAATTTTCTCGCCCACAGGCGCACAAAGCCCACCATCACGGATAAAGCGCACAAAAAGCGGGACTAAATTTTCGCTAAAGCCCTTATCGATTTCGCCATTAAGACTTCGCGCAGTGGCGTTTGGGGCGATTTGTAGCGTATGATTTTGCGCCTTTAGCACGAGAACTTCGCCATTATCATAAGGCGATTGATTGGGGGCGTTTAGATTTTGCGGGAGATTGGGGAGATTAGCATTTAGATTGTGCGGATTCGCCCTTGAATCCAAATTCACAACGCCACCTGTGGCATTTATGATATTAAAGCTAATGTCAAAACTATGCGGAATCACGCTAATTGGCTGCGTAGTCTGCGTAATTTGCTGACGATAGAGCATAAATCCGCACGAAATATAGGCACGATTTTGCGATGAACTCGCGCTAAATGGATACTCAATCACATAGCTAAAGCCACTTCCGCTTAGTTTGGAGAAAAATCGCCTCCCCAAAGTGTCGCGGAACTCGCAATATTTATTGTTTATCTCGCGCGGATAGGCGACTTTGCCACTTGAATCAAGCGCGTAAAACAAAATGCCAAACTTCGCCTTTGAGCCACTAATCTTTGTGTAAATGCGATTGCTAAAGTGGCGCAGGTTGCTAACAAGACATTCAATGCGTGTGTAGTCGCTACCACCGCAGATTTTCTCCACCTCTTTAAAAATCGCATATTCCACGATTATAGGTTGTTGCACGAGTGAGTGCTTTTGGGCTTGTCCATCTACACTCGCGCCCAAACCTTGCGGATTCGCAGGGATAATGGGAAGCGGTTGCGCTATGGGCGGGGCTTGGAGATTGCCATTTGTCGCTTGTGGCGGAATGGGCTGCGTGTAATTTTGCGTATCTTGAATATTTGCGCTATTTGGATTCGCACTATTTGGATTCGCCCCATTTACGCCATCTTGCGCCCATAATAAGCCACATATCACACAAATTACAATAGCAACACGCACCACAAACTCCCTACACTAGCACGATATACACGACTTGCGGTCCGTGCACACCAAAGACGGTTTTAAGCTCTATGTCCGCTGTGCGCGAAGGTCCAGCGAT
>JBNMHH010000102.1:0-6840 GCA_050872665.1 Helicobacteraceae bacterium | reverse complement strand
TTACCACACCGCGTTCGATTCTACCTGTAACGACCGTTCCGCGTCCTGCAATTGAAAATACATCTTCCACAGGCATTAGGAATGATTTTTCAGTGTCCCTTTGTGGAGTGGGGATAAATTTATCCACTTCTTCCATTAGTTTTAGGATTTTTTCGCCCCATTCGCCGAGTTTGCCTGTTTTAGCTTCTTCTAGTGCTTTTAGCGCAGAACCAGCTACGATAGGTGTATCATCGCCGGGGAATTCATATTTGCTTAAAAGCTCTCTAACTTCCATTTCCACCAATTCAAGCAATTCCGCGTCATCTAGCATATCTTGTTTATTTAAAAACACCACGATATATGGAACGCCAACTTGTCGAGATAGCAAGATATGCTCTCTAGTTTGTGGCATAGGACCATCTGCTGCTGACACGACTAGAATCGCGCCGTCCATTTGTGCCGCACCTGTAATCATATTTTTTACATAGTCAGCGTGTCCGGGGCAATCCACATGCGCATAGTGGCGATTTTCTGTTTCATACTCGATATGCGAAGTCGCAATCGTAATACCGCGCTCTTTTTCCTCAGGGGCGTTGTCGATATTGTCATAGTCTTTCAACTCTGCCAAGCCTTTTAGCGATAGCACAGCAGAAATCGCAGCACTAAGCGTAGTCTTGCCGTGGTCGACATGCCCGATTGTGCCCACATTCACATGGGGCTTATTTTTGATAAACTTCTCTTTTGCCATAACATTTCTCCTTATGTTTGAAATTAAATCGTTACCGAAAATAACTGGAGCCCACAAGCGGGATTGAACCGCCGACCTCTTCCTTACCAAGGAAGTGCTCTGCCACTGAGCTATATGGGCATTTAAAAGGATAGAATTATATTTTTGAAGAGATTTTAAACAGCTCCCAAAATATAATCTTAGCCTTTTGGAGCGGGAAACGGGGCTCGAACCCGCGACCCTCAGCTTGGAAGGCTGATGCTCTAGCCAACTGAGCTATTCCCGCGACTCCATTTATAAAAATGGTGGTGAGTCGTGGATTCGAACCACGGAAGGCGAAAGCCAGCAGATTTACAGTCTGCCCTCGTTGGCCACTTGAGTAACTCACCCAAAAACACTAAAAATTGGTTTTAACGCTTTTGTCAAAGTGCATAAAATGGAGCTGGCTAAGGGACTTGAACCCCCGACCCTCTGCTTACAAGGCAGATGCTCTACCAACTGAGCTAAGCCAGCAAAATTGTAAAATGAAAACCGCAATCTTATCAAAATTAAACACACTATGTCAAGTAAAATTTAAAATTTTTATTTAGATTCGCATAGATTCGCAAAAATCGCGCTTTTATTTTGCGCGAATCGGCTCGAATCTTATGCGAATCATTTAAGATTCACGCTATTCGTTCCAAAGATTCGCACGAATCTTTTTAGAATTTATACGCATAGCCCGTCATAAGCGTATGACTTGGCGCAAAAGCCAAACTAAAACCGCCCAGTGATGGAGCAGATATATCGCTATAATAGCGATATTTATAATAAATAAATACTTTATGATTTATATTATAAACATAGTGTATCCCTCCGCTAAATGTATATGTAAATGTAGTTTGGTTTTCTAAGTTAGTATTCCAATTAGAAAGTCTGATAGTGATATAGTTAGGCACATACCAATAATCGGTTCTCCCTTTTATACTCCAAAGAATAGTGCTACCTTCAAATCCAAGCGGTGCTACGCTAACGCCTAACGAATGATTGCCTTTATTTAAAAAATCCCATAAAAATTGCGCTTCTAATCCATATTGAATCCCGTGTGCAGTTATGTCAAAAGTCATACCACGATTAGTCTGATAATCGCTTAGATTGACATTGTAATTTGTATAGCCTATATGTGCTTTAATAGCAACGCCTAAATGAAACCACGGACGATTATAAAAATACCATTGATACCCACCCATAAGATTGATAGGAAAGATTGTTTGATATTTGCTATCACTAACAAACCACTATCGACTATTTGATTAGTTGCTATATCCATATATGTTCCATAGTGTATAATGGCACTATACGAGCTACTTATCCCTACTTCCGCGCCTATAAATCCGCCTGTTTTTGGGTTGCTACCTTGTTCTAGTGTGAGATATGAATCTTTTGATTTAGTTGTGGAGTCTGTGGAGTTAGTTTTAATTAGCGTATTTGTCCGTTCCCCCCCCCCAGAGGTGGATTTAGTGGCTTTTGTAGATTTTTTGTCAGCCTTTGCAGCGATAGTTAGCGTGGAGTAATCTTTAGATTCATTAGCGTTTATCGCGCTAAATGCACCCACCAAAATCGTTGCCATAAAAATCCTACCAAAAGTCCTATGAATCTTACGATTCGCACCTAAATGCCTTGTCAAATGCCTTATCATTTGAAATCCTTTGTATTAAAATTTATTTTTGCCAAAAGCAAAGTGCGAATTATAGCAAAGAAATCATAGTTTTGTGATAATTATTTATGCAGATTCGCCAAAAGCTATGCGATTCGTAGCATTTTGTGGCGAATCTAAAAATCCACTTTAATCCAAAATTTGATTATCTTTTGGCTATAATTTGCACTCAATTTAGATTAAAAATTTTTAATGAAATCTAAAAAAATTATCAAATTTTTTATCCAAATGCGAAAATTAAGATATAATACAGCTTTTAATTTAAAATTCAAGGAGAAAAAGATGAAAAAACTAGCATTATGCGTAGTTATGGGATTATTTGTGATGAGTGGTTGCTCTACTAGCAATGTGAGCGATGAAGCGAGTGCGGAAGTCATAGCGGCGTTAGAAGGCGCACCTGAATGGGTTTTGGGCGATTCGAGTGATTTGCTAAGCGCAAGTGGCACAGCGAAAATCAAAAATAATAATATTGGTTTTGCCGTTACACAAGCCGAAGCGGACGCGCGAAATAAAGTCGCTGCACAAATTGCCACACAAGTAGAAAGCAAATATAGAGAGATGAATACTAGCACAAGCGATTCAGTAAGCCAAGAGGCGGTTCAGGCGATTCGCCAAAGTGTGAATCAAGTCCTAGCGGGTTCAAAATCCACAAAGAAATGGATTAGCAAAACAAATGATATGTGGGTTTTGGTGGAAGTAAAATCGCTAAATACGGATTTGCTAAAGAAAAATCTATCAAATGCAAAAGGCGTGGATAAAGAGGCAGCAAAGGCATTAGCGAAATCTGTCGATGAGCTAATTGACGGCTTTAAGAATGACTAGGGGCTAGAGTGGGACGAATGATGATAAAAATCCTGCCCTTTGTGGCGGGAATCGCGCTATTTTTTAGCGCGTGTGGCTCTAATGCGAATTACCCCGATTGGTATTTGAATAACGATGAGGATTCGACTTATCTTTACGGCGTGGGCGAGGGCGATTCGTTGCGTGAGGCAAAGTCAATGGCATTAAATGACTTAAGCTCTCAAATTTCCACACGAATCGAATCCGCCGTTACCATCGAACAAAGCCAAATCGATGATAGGCAAAGCTTAAAGGCGGATTCGCGAATCGATATGAGTGTGCTTGACATTCAGCTTGATAGCGTGGAATATGTCGCGCAAGAGGAAGTCGAAGGGCGATTTTATATCAAAGCGCGAATCGAAAAGGCGAAAATCATTTCCCAAATCAACGGCGAGATTGATAATATCAATATCGAGGTAAATTCGATTTTAGGCGACATAAAGTCGATGAAATGCGCTACGATTTCCCCACAGCAAAAGCGAACGCTAAGGCGACTATATAATTCCGCCTTGCAAAAGGCAAATCAAGTCTATGCGCTTGATGGCAAAGTCAGCTCTCAAAAAACGCTTGATGGTGTGAGAAAAGTCGTATCGCAAACGCCACGCGCTTATTACGCGGCATTTGCCAATGGTGGCAAAAAAGGCGATTACGCGAAAATCAATAGCGGACTTACGGCAGAGTATAAGAAATTCTTTAGCCTCGAATCTAAGGGCAATGACAAGTTTTTGATAGAAAACGAATACGGCATTTCTATCGGCAAGGATTCAAAGATTGCCATTACGCTAACTGCGAGTATCAAGGACTGCGTGGGCAATACAATCTTTGATGTGTCCTTAGTGGGGAAAGATTCAACTTATGCGGGTGCGTTGAATAGAGTGAAGGCGCAGTTATATAAAAAGCTAAAAGTTTGGCAAGATTCTTAGGGCAATTTATTCTTGGGTATGCAATTTGCGCCGTTTTCACACAAAACTGCGCTCAATGGACGCCCAAGTCCTATTTCGCTTGTTTCGCGTAAAAACGGCGCAAAGCCATACCGCAATTATTTCGATGGTTGCTTCGAGCTGTCGCTCTCGCAAATTCTGCGAATTGCGATTACGCTAAAGCGAATCGGCTACGAATCTAGCGTGAATTTGAATCAAAAAGTTGCAATTCTCGTCATTCTGAGGGAGCGAAGCGACCGAAGAATCCACGAATCAAAAATGATTTTTTGGATTCTTCGCTACACGCTACGCGTTTCGCTCAGAATGACGAAATATGTAAGCGATTCGCGCATAAACCTCAATCGAAGTAATGGCGGTGGAGGTTTTGTATTTATAAAAAATTTTGGGATAAAACTAGACTAAAGTCTGTTGATTCCCAAAATTTTTTATAAGTGCGAAAGATGCACTCAAGGACAAATTTAAAAGACATAAACTAAAAAGAAAGGGCAAAATATGCAAAAGGCAATGATTCCCATAGCGATACTTGCGCTATGTTATATTTTTTACAAATTCAGTGCGACTATTGAAATCATCTCAGGCGTGGCAATGTTCCTATTTGGAATGCTCGTTATGCAAGATGGTTTCAAAATGTTAAGCGGCGGTTTCTTAGAAAAGATGATGAAATCCGTAACGGGCAATACCTTTAAAAGTATCATATTTGGCGCGGTTTCCACGACTATAATGCAAAGCTCTACGCTTGTATCGCTCTTTGCGATTTCATTTGTGAGTGCGGGAATCATCTCGCTAATTCAAGGCGTAGGCATTATTCTTGGGAGCAATTTAGGAAATAGCACGGGGGCTTGGATTATCGCATCTATTGGCAATAAAACAAATATTTCATCATTTGCACTGCCTATCATTGCCTTTGGCGTGGTGTTTTTGTTTCATAAATTAAAAGCAGTCAAAGGCTTTGGCTATGTGTTGGCTGGGATTGGCTTTGTGTTTTTAGGTATTGCGTATATAAAAATCGGCTTTGATTCGTATAAAGAAGTGCTTGATTTCACGCGCTACAATATGACGGGATTTGGCGGAATGCTAATCTTTTTCCTTGTCGGCACGATGGCAACGCTCATTATGCAATCCACCCACGCGACTTTGGTGCTAATTATGGCGACTTTAAGCATGGGGCAAATGTCGCTTGAATCTGGAATGGTGCTATCAATCGGAGCGCAGTTTGGTAGCTCTATCACAACGGGACTTGGCGCGTTAAATGCAAGTATCGATGGCAAACGCTTGGCTGTGGCGCATATTTCATTTAACCTTATCACTGCGCTAATTGCGGTGATTTTGTATGAGCCATTTTTGTGGATTACAGAGATTGTTTCAAACGCGCTTAACATTGTGGATATAAATCTCAAAGTCGCAATGTTTCTTACGATTTTTAATGTCTTGCGAATCGCGCTTATAATCCCGCTACTTCAAAGATTCGTGTATTATTTAATGCGATTTGTGAGAGAGCGCAAAAGCGGGGATTTGGATAGTCCCATTTATTTAGACGAATCAAAAATCGAATTTGCAAACGCATCGCTAGAGGCGATTCGCAATGAGACAAAGCATCTTTATGACAACGCGCTAGGCATTATCTCGCGTAGTATTGGCTTTGATAGAGGGCAGATTCGCTCTTTTGAGCCGATTGACAACTTGCTTAAGAATAAAAAGATTTTTAAAGATGAAATCGATGTCGATGCGCTTTATGAATCCAAAGTCAAAACGCTGTCAAATTCTATAATGGAATTTACCGCGAGTGCCAAAACGCACATGGGCAAAGAGGAGCAGATGAAAGAAGTCTATGCACTGCAAATGGCTAGTAAAAGCATTGTCGATGCGGCAAAACAAGTGCAGTTAGTCTATCACAATCTTAAAAAATACTCCGTTAGCGAAAACGCCGTCCTATCAAGCGAGTATGACAAAATGCGTGGCACTTTGGCGCACCTACTGCGCAGTATCGAGGAGCTACGCATTACAAACCCCGAGGATAACGCTGCGATTGTGAAAAAAATCGCTAGGTATAAGGCGTTTTTCAATTACGATGATTTTGATATTATCAACAAAATCGATTCGCTTGTGTCAAATAAATCTATTAGCATTGCGGAGGGGACTTCGATGCTAAATGATTTAAGCTTTATGCGCCGAATCGCGTTGTCGGTGGTAGAGGCGGTGGATAATTTATATGGTGTAGAGGTATAAGAAATATCATAAATACTAGCTTTTGGCTAGTATTTAGTAAATTTGTGTGTGCTGTAAAATATTTTTTATTTTTTAAACACCCTTTTAAAAATATTATCCACATTTTTTAGGTAGTAATTGTAATCAAAGCATTCGCGGATTGCCTCGCTTGACATTTTCGCACATAATTCCGCGTCTGAGAGCAAATATTGCAAAAACAAACTCTCACCTTTTTCATTTTTCGCACGATTCGCACCGCATTTTAAATCATTGCCTTGCGAATCTCTGCCTTGCAAATCCCCATTTTGCAAAGTTTCCCACACGCGCATTGCGTTTCGTTGCACGATTGCATAAGCGTCCTCACGCGATAAGCCTTTTTTGGGTAGTTCTAGCAAAATCCGCTGTGAAAAGACAAGTCCGCCCGTTAGCTCCAAATTTCTCATCATATTTTT
>JBNMHH010000101.1:0-6862 GCA_050872665.1 Helicobacteraceae bacterium | reverse complement strand
TTGGTAGGGCGATTGTCGAGGCTATCGCGCAAAAAAGCACCAAGCCACTTGATATTCACCTAATGGTGGAAAATGCGGAGTTTTTTATCAACTATTTTGCCCCGCTCCGCCCTGCGTTTATCAGCTTTCACATTGAGCGCGAATCGCACATTAACCGCACGATAAATCTCATCAAAAGCCACGATATAAAGGCTGGAATCGTCCTAAATCCGCACACTTCGCAGGAATGTTTAGAATACATTTTGCGCTATGTGGATTTGGTGCTTTTAATGAGTGTGAATCCGGGCTTTGCAGCGCAAAACTTCATCACAAGCACACTAGAAAAGGCAATCAAAGTGCGCGGAATGATAGATGCGCAAAATCCTAGCTGTATTTTGGAGATGGACGGCGGAATCTGCGATAAAAATATAGACTTAGTCAAGGATTCGGGCGTGGATTTGGTGGTGAGCGGAAGCTATATTTTTGGTAGCAAAAATTACCAAAAAGCAATAGATTCGTTGCGCTAGGGGACAATTTGACACAGATTTTAAGGCAGAAAAAAACCGCGCAAAAATCGCGCAATATAGACGAATCGGCGCAAGATTCGCCTAAAGATTCACGCGAATCGCAAAATTTACACGAATCCAAAGATTCGGCGCAAGATTCGTGCGATTCGCCTAATGAACTACAAAAATACGATGATTTAACCGCATTATTTATGGAGAGAGATTGCTTAGAAATTGCCGAATTCACGGACTTAATGGGCGATTTTGAGGTAGAGTTTGAAATCGCCAAATCACTTGGAATCCCGCTTTACACGCAAGAGGGCGTGATTTTTTGCGACATTAGCAAGGATATTTTTGATAGCACTTTTTGCATTGTGGATATTGAGACCACAGGATTTTCCCCGCAAAGCGATGAAATCATCGAAATCGGCGCGATAAAATACCGCAACGGCGAGATTTTGGAGCGATTTGAGAGCTATATTTTCGCGCCGTCCGTCCCTCCAAAAATCACCGAAATCACAAATATTACAAGCGATATGATAGCGGACGCGCCGAGTTTGAGTGCGGTTTTGCGGGATTTTAAGGTGTTTTTGGAGGAAGCCGTATTTATGGCGCACAACATAAGATTTGACTTTAATTTTATCAACGAAAAACTTTTCCTTTGCGGGATTCCGCTGATGAAAAATGCGCGAATCTGCACCCTTGAACTCGCGCGAAAAACGCTTGACGCGCCAAAATATGGGCTTGGATTTCTAAATGAATTTTTAGAGATAAATAGCCCAATTCGCCACCGCGCGTTAGCAGACTGCGAAATCGCCATAAAAGTTTTTGAGACAAGTTTGCTAAACTTACCGCCACAAGTGCGCTCCACGCGTGATTTGATAAACTTTAGCAAGGGCAAAGGGGCAAAATAATTTATAAAATTTTATAGTTTTGAAGCTAAACAACTCTAATCGTAAATCCCTATAAAGTGTAAATCGCAGACTTTAAAGGCGAAATCGTGCTTGGTAAAGCGGTAAAAAATATAAATGGGTAGTGAAATTTATTATATGCGTGGCATTTGATATTGTGGATTAGCGGAATTATAAAATGATTCGCCCTTTATGCGTGTAAATATTTAGCTTTCCATTTCTTGCAAAGCCTATCAAAGTTATTCCTAGCTTTAGGGCGGATTTTATGCCAAGTGCCGTTGTGGCGGAGCGTGAGATGACAAGCGGAATGCCACTCATCGCGCATTTTATCACCATTTCCATTGATAGGCGTCCGCTTACGATAAGCACCGCGCTACTTAAAGGCGCATTTGCCATAATCGCCTTGCCGATTGCCTTATCAAGCGCGTTGTGCCGTCCTATGTCCTCGCTTTCAAACACGCGATTTTCGCAAAAAATCATCACTTTATGCACGCAACCTGTGAGGCTAAAAAGTTCGCTTTCTCTCTCAAACTCCGCGATTTTCTCACATAAATCCGCAATCGAAAATCGTGCCTTTGAGCTAACGAATCTCTCCAAAACTTTGCCATCAAAATTCGCACTCACGCCCACGCAGCAGCCAGAAGTGAGCGTTTTTTCGTGGTATAAATTTGCGATATTGTCCTCATTGATTTTTGCCTCCATAAAGACGCTTAAGCCGTCCTTTGCGACTTTTATGGACTTTATGTCGCTATAAGATTCAACCACGCCCTCATTAAACAAAAAGCCCAAAATATGCGCGTCTTGGTCGCGCGGTAGGCACATTGTAGAGATGATTTTCGTGCCATTTAGATAGAAACTCACGCGCTCTTCTTTGATGATAAAATCCACCTCATCGCTAAAATCCGTGCATTGCGCCGATTTTGCGCCATTAGGATTCGTATCCACGCGAATCATCGGCACTTGCAAAACAAAATCGCTTGATTCGACAAAATTAGCCGAATCTAGCGCACAATCGATAGATTCGAGTGCGGTTTCAAACGCAGATTCGATGATTTTGTTTGAATCGCGCCTAGATTCCACGCACATTTTTGCATTCATAAGCCTAATGCCCCGCCACAGCACTCACACGCATTGAATCTAACTTTCCGCCTTTTTTCAAATCCTCGTAATACAAGCTATGCAACATTGAGACTTCCTCTTCGCCCATATTGCCGTTGATGATAGATTCTAACGCGCCTTCAATCGCAAACGCCGCCATATAAATATGCGTGATTAGCATAGCCCAAAACGCAAATCCCATCACATTGTGAATCATTGCTGTGAGGCGCAGTGCGTTGATATTGGTGCATTGAAAAAACATTATTGCACCCGTTACTACCATAACCGCACCGCCCATTGTAGCTATCCAAAACCACATTTTTTGCCCTGCGTTGAATTTATGTGCGGGAATCACGCGATTGACTTTATCCAAATATCCGCCCATTATCGCAAACCACTTGATATCGTGCGTTTTTGGCAGACAATCCCTCGCCCACATAAAATACATTAACGCGCCAAATACCGCAAAAATCGGGGTGCAAAGTCCGTGCAAATCCCTTGCAAATCGCACGAGTGCGCCACCGCCCAAATATGCGCCAAACACCATCATAAGCCCCGTTACGCAAATGATAATGCAAGGCACAGCGGCAAACCAATGCACCAAAATATTATATTTGCTAAAGACTTTTAGCTTTGCGGTGTGATTGTAATGTCTCGCGCCGATGATTTTATAATGCCCCAAAAATGCGATTGGCACGAATAAAATCACACATAAAAAAATAATGGCAAAATATTTTTCCTGCAGAATTGTGAAAAGTTCGCCCAAACCATTCCACGCGCGAGTCCCTGTGATTTGCTCCCCACTTGTGAGCCTATCTGCGCTAAGCCCATTTCCAAGCAACACAGAGCCACTCACTACGCCCGAAGTCTGCGTATTTAGCCCCCAATTTTTGATTGCCTCAATTTGTTTGACACCATAAATATTTTTATTATAACCCAAATCTATCGTGTGAAAGTCGCTATTATCCGCGTCCGCAAGGGCATTTACAGGCAAAATAGCAAGGGCAAAAGCCCCCGCAATCACAGCGAGATTCAATCTCAATCGCTTTATAATCGTTTTCATCGCCAAACTCCTACGCGCTTTTTAATCGCCGTAGGCTTTTTGCCACGAGTAAGGAATCACAGGCGCACCGCTACCTTTTAGCGATACTCGTTCGCGGATTATGCCACTAACCTCATCGCTACCACCTGCAAGTAGTGCCTTTGTAGAGCACATAGCAGCACACGCAGGGACGCGCCCTTCGGCAATGCGATTTTGCCCATAAAGGCGCATTTCCTCATCACTATGCGTTTCCTCTGGTCCTCCAGCGCAAAATGTGCATTTATCCATAGCACCGCGTGAGCCAAAGACATCGCTTTTGGGGAATTGTGGCGCACCAAAAGGACAAGCATAAAGGCAGTATCCGCAACCAATGCAAGTCTTTTTATCGTGCAATACAATGCCGTCCGCGCGGATATAAAAGCAATCCACAGGGCAGACTTTCGCGCAAGGCGCGTCTGCGCAGTGCATACACGCTATTGAAATCGCCTTTTCCGCGCCGATGATGCCCTCATTTAGCACGATAACGCGCCTACGATTCACGCCCACAGGCAAATGGTGCGCCTCTTTACAAGCCACATCACAGCCGTGGCAGTCGATACAACGACTCTCATCGCAGTAAAATTTGATTCGCGTGTGCGGAGCTTCGTTTAATCCAAACATTTCTTCATTCATAGTTTTATCCTCCCTTTTTTATGCTTTTTCGATTCGGCATAAACCGCATTTAGATTCAGGACAAGCCGTATTGTAGTCGAATCCATAGCTACTAACCATACTTGCTGATTCGCCAATGGCATAAGGCTCTGTGCCTTTTGGATAGAGATTTAGGCGCGATTTGCCTTGGTCCATACCAGAGAAATTTTGCGGTAGCCAAACGCTATTATAATCCACACGGCGCGAGATTTTCGCAGGAACTAAAATGCGCGTCTCCATTGTGCCATAAAGCCACACTAAATCGCCGTTTTTCACACCTAGCTCGGCGGCTTTATCAGGGTGAATCTCCACAAACATATCGCCCTCAACCTCCGCTAGATATTTCGCGCTTCTAGTCTCAGCACCCGTGCCCATGTGCGCTACCATTCGCCCAGATAACATATTGATAGGATATTCTTTCACCCAATCTTTTTCCTTTTGGCGTGAGCGATATTTGATATTTGCGCGGAAATGGTCTTTTTTATCAGGGAAATTTGGATATTTATCCACCAAATCGCCCCTAAAAGAATGCAGTGGCTCTCTATGGAGCGGAATCTTGTCATAATAATTCCACGCCACAGCCCTTGCCTTGCCATTACCATAAGGGCAAAGCCCAGCTTCAAGTGCCTTTTCGGCAAGTATATTATTGCCAAAGCCAAATGTCGCGGTATGTCCTTTTATCGCCTCTTTTTCACTCGCTGTTAGTTTTACGCCTAGCGATTCGATATTTTCTGCCGTTACAGCTGGGTGTCCAAAGATTTTGGAATTTGGCAATTTATGAGGGGAGAGCATAGATTTGCCTGTGGCTTGACTTTTTTCGCCCCAATTCACGCGGAATCCCATTCCACCTCGCATTACAGGAATGCTATCATCATAAAATACAGGCGTTCCGGGGTGCTTATCGCTCCAGCAGGGCCAAGGTAATCCGTAATATTCGCCCTTAAATGGTCCTGTGCCTTCCAGCGTAACCTTATCAAACAAATGCCAATTTTCTTGGTGCGCCTTTAGTCGCTTCGCACTCATTCCTTGCAAACCAATAGAGCGGATAGATTGCGCCATTTCCGTTGTGGCGTCATCAGGCCATATAAATTTATCGCGCCCATCTTTTTTGGCATTTTCATAAAGTGCGCGTTGAAATTCCTCTAAAAATCCCATTCTTTTGGCAAAATCAAAGAGTATTTCCTCATCGGGGCGACATTCATACATTGGCTCGATGACTTGACTGCGCCATTGATAGCTACGATTCGTTGCCGCCAAACAACCGCTAGTTTCCATTTGACTTGCCGCAGGTAGGCAGAAAACGCCATCGGGTCTATCTGTGTAGATTGCAAAGTCATTGACATAGGGGTCGATAAATACCACTAGCTCCATTTCATTTAGTGCCTTTTGGTGCAAGTGCAAAAGTGAAGCGGTAGTCATTCCCGTGCCGATAACCACAAGTGCGCGAATCTTTGCGTTAGCGTTATTTGCAATATTTTCCGAATCTGTGAGATTAAATTTCCAAGTAGTAATGGCATAGCCCGTTTTTTCCATCATCTCTTTACTTGCAAATCGCCCTTTAAGCCACTCGTAATCCACATACCAATGCTTTGCAAAGTGCCTCCAAGACGCCTCAGAGAGATTATAATACCCGGGCAAAACATCGGGATTCGCGCCCATATCCGAGCTACCTTGCACATTATCGTGTCCGCGCAGGATATTCACGCCTCCGCCGTTTTTGCCAATATTGCCCAAAAACATTTGCAAAATGGGTATAATGCGCGTATTTGAGCTACCAACGGTGTGTTGCGTTAGCCCTTGATTCCAAATCACACAGGCGGGTTTTGCACTCGCTATTTCCTCAGCGATATGGCGAATCGAATCTGCCTCAATGCCCGTAATGTCCGCCACCACTTCAGGTGGGAATTTCATCGCTTCTTTGATGATTTCCTCATAGCCATCTACGCGCTCACGCAGATATTTTTCATCATAAAGTTTGCGCTTAATGATATGGTGCAAAAGCCCATAAGCAAAGGCAATGTCCGTGCCACTGCGGATTCGATGAAATTCATTGCATTTTGCCGCCGTCTTGGTGAATCGCTGGTCTACACACACGAGCTTACAGCCTCTCTCTTTGGAGCGCAAAATATGCACCATTGAGACAGGGTGATTCACCGCTGGATTTGCACCAATAATCAAAATATATTTTGAAAACATCATATCGCCAATGTGATTTGTCATTCCGCCATATCCAAAGACATTTGCCACACCTGCAACGGTCGGCGAGTGGCACACACGATTGCAGTGGTCAAGGTTGTTTGTGCCAAAAAATGCCAAAAATTTGCGGATATAATAGATTTGCTCATTTGAGCATTTCGCGCTACCTATCCACATAACCGCATCGGGTCCGCTTTCCTCGCGAATCTGCATTAGCTTTTTGCTGATTTTTGCCATTGAATCTTCCCAGCTAACGCGTTGCCATTGTCCGCCGACTTTTTCCACAGGATAACGAAGGCGCATTTCACTCCGCGCCCTGTCAATCAAATCCGCGCCCTTGCAACAATGTCCGCCCAAAGAAATGGGGTGGTCTTGCGCGGGTTCTTGTCGCACCCACACGCCGTCTTTTACCTCAGCGATGATTCCGCACCCCACCGAGC
>JBNMHH010000100.1:0-6867 GCA_050872665.1 Helicobacteraceae bacterium | reverse complement strand
TTTCGCCAAAAGTAGAATCCCCCTTACCATTAAACTCTAATTTACCAATCGTGCAAGGTGCGAAATCTCACAATGACGAATCAATCGCAGATTCCACGCTCACAGCGCAAATTAGCCAAATCCTCACATTCGCCAAAAAGGTGCTACAATGAAGCGATTTTTTTATAAAATCCTTGATTTGCTAATCACAGCTTTTGCCTATTTCACGGGCTTTTGCCTGTCGCTAATGAATGATAAAATCTTTTTTTATAATGTCAAATTTCTATCATTTTTATTTAAGATTTTTGATAGACGGCGCAAGAGGGATTGCCTTACGAATCTAAATTTCGCCTTTGGCGATTCGCTTACTCAACGCGAAAAAAATCGCATTTTAAACCGCGCTTATGATAATTTCGCCTTTGTGATTTTAAACGCAGCTAGGCTTATTTGTATGCCAAAGGAAAAATATATCGCCAAATTCCGCGTCCATAACGAAAAGTTAATCAATGACTTAATCACGAAAGGCAATTTTGTCTTTATCACCGCGCATTATGGCGATTGGGAGGGGACGGCGCGATATGTCGCACATAAGCACAAAGAGATAAATTTAAGCGTAGTGGGGCGTTTGACGCAGTTTGATTCAGTAAATGCTTTGATGGAAAAATCGCGCCAAAAATTTGGCTCATTTTTCCTAGATAGGCGTGGTGTGGGGCGAAAATTAGTCGCGCTTTTAAAAGATAAGAAAAATGTCATAGGGCTAGTCATCGACCAAAATATGGCGTTAGGCGAGGGCATTTGGGTGCGATTTTTTGGCAAAGAAGTCGCCCACACCGCAGCTGCATCGACTTTGGCTAGGAAATATAAGATTCCTATCATTTGCGCGTATATGCGCCTAAGCGATGATTATAGCCTTTATGATTTGCACTTTGAAAAGGTGTGTGATTGCATAATTACGGGCGATTCAAAGAGCGATATTTTGGCGATGACACAGGCACAAAGCGACTTTACGGAAAAAATCATTAGAGAAAAGCCAGATGAGTGGTTTTGGTTTCATCGGCGATTCAAAGCAAAATATGGCGAGATTTATAAATTTTAGGCTAAAATTGCGATTTTTTAAAATTTGCAAAGGATAATTTTTTGGAAGAATTTGATTATTACGAAGTGCTTGAGATTGAGCGCACAAGCGACAAAGAAGTGATAAAAAGGGCTTATCGCAAATTAGCCCTAAAATATCACCCCGATAGAAATGCTGGAGACAAAGAAGCCGAAGAGAAATTTAAGCAAATAAACGAAGCCTATCAGGTGCTTAGCGATGATAGCAAACGCGAGATTTATGACAAATACGGCAAAAGTGGGTTAGAAAGTAGCGGATTTAGTGGCTTTAGCGGGAAAGATTTTGGCGATATTTTTGGCGACATTGGCTCGATATTTGAGAGCGTATTTGGAAGCGGATTTGGCGGAGGATTCAGCCGACAGAGGCGCGATTCATTTGAAAGCGACTTTGCAATTGCACTAAATCTTAGCTTTAAAGAGGCGGTTTTTGGTTGCAAAAAGGAAATCAAAAATTCCTATAAAAGCTACTGCGATGAGTGCAAAGGTAGCGGGGCAAAGACAAAAGAAAAATGCAACTCTTGTAAGGGCGAGGGCAAAGTCTATACGCGCAGTGGCTTTATGACATTTGCGCAAAGTTGCCCCAAATGCAAGGGCAGTGGCGAGATTATCAAAGATAAATGCCCCAAATGCAATGGCAAAAAATTTACACAAAAAGATGAGACTTTTACTATTGAAATCCCAGAGGGAATCGACACAGATAACCGAATCCGCGCCTCAAATCACGGCAACGAATTGCCAAGCGGGGAGCGTGGGGATTTATACATTATCATCGAAGTGGCGGACGATTCGCATTTTATCCGCAATGGAAGCGATATTTACATAGAAATTCCTGTGTTTTTTACCAATATCATTTTGGGCGGTAGCATAAAAGTGCCGTCTTTAAGGGGCGAATTAGAGCTAAAGATTCCGCCCAATGCCAAAGATAAAGAGCAATTTGTCTTTAAAAATGAGGGCGTAAAAAGCCTAAATAGCTCACAAAAAGGGCGATTCATCGTGCAAATCAAAATTACTTATCCAAGCGAGAAATTAACGCCAGAGCAGCGCAAAATCGCAGAGGATTTGCATAAATCCTTTGGGCTTAAAGGCGAACCGCACAAGGGGATTTTGGATAGTTGCCTAAGCAAAATCAAAGAGTGGTTGGAATAAATTTGCTATAATTGCATTTTTTTAAACGGAGCATTAAGATGAGTAAAAATCAACAAAATATCGATGAATGGGATTTAAGCGCACTTTTTAAAAACATAAAAGAAGTGGATTCATTCGCGGAAAATCTAAAAAAAATCGCCGAATCTTTTGAGAAAAAACATAATGGCAAGGTGGATAAAATCGCTGATATTGATAGCGTTATGAGCGAGTATGAGGGCATTTGTGAGGGATTAGCTAGGATTGCGACTTATAGCTTTTTGCTTTTTGCAAAAGATACCAAAAAAGGCGCGATTTACGCAAAATACGAGCTTATCATCAATGAAATCCAAAATCACATAATCTTTTTTGAAGTGGAATTTGCCAAAATCGATGATAAAATCGCCAAAAATCTAATTGCCAAATCCACGCGCTACAAATACTATCTAAGCAAAATTTTCGCGCAAAAAAAACACTCTTTAAGCAAAGATGAGGAAAAAATTATTTTAAAACTCTCACCCATTGGCGCAAATGCCTTTAGTCGGCTTTTTGATGAGCATTTAAGCAAAATGCGCTTTTTTCTAGGCGATAAAGTCCTAAATGAAGAAGAGATTTTATCTAAACTCCACGATAAAAACCGCACCACGCGTAAGGACGCGCAAAAAGAGATGACAAAACGGCTTAAAAAATCCTCCCATATTTTAGGCTACATAATCAATATCATCAAAAAAGAAGTGGCGATTTTGCGTGAATTGCGAGGCTATGAAAAGCCCGAATCTTTCCGCCACATTGATAATCAAATAAGCCAAAAAAGCGTGGATTCGATGATAAATATTGTCGAATCAAATTTCGCACTCGTGCATAAATATTACAAAATCAAATCTCAGCTTTTAGGCATAAAAAAGCTAAAGGATTTTGATAGATACGCGCCACTAAATTTTGAGCCAAGCGGTGAGATTCCATACGCTAAGGCAAAGGATTTGGTTTTGCAAACTTATAGCGATTTTAGCCCCATTTTTGTGAAAATCGCGCAAAATGCCTTTAAAAATGGCTGGGTGGATTCGCGCCCAAGCGGCGATAAGCGAGGTGGTGCGTTTTCGCACGGCGCAACGCCAAGTGCGCATCCATTTGTGCTACTAAATTACACAGGCGGTAGGCGCGATATTTTTACCATAGCGCACGAGTTTGGACACGCCATTCACCAAGAGTTAAGCAAAAGCGTGGGCTATTTGAATATGGACACACCGCTTACAACGGCGGAAACAGCGAGTGTTTTTGGTGAAATGTTGCTTTTTGATAAAATGAAGCAAAATCTAAAAGGTAAAGAGCTACTCGCCCTTTATGCAGGGAAAATCGAGGATATTTTCTCCACGCTTTTTAGGCAAGTGGTGATGACAAATTTTGAGCGTAGGATTCACGCACAAAAGGACGAACTAAGCGTGGAAAATCTAAGCGAAATTTGGCAAAGCGAAAATGCAAAAATGTTTGGCGATTCGCTAAAACTCACCAAAAATTACGCGCTTTGGTGGAGCTATATACCGCATTTTATTCACTCGCCATTTTATTGCTATGCCTATTCTTACGGACAGCTTTTAAGTTTGGCACTTTTTGGATTGTGTAAGCAAAACAAAAAAGATTTTGTGCCAAAATACACAAAGTTTTTATCCAGCGGTGGCTCAAAATCGCCCAAAGATTTGGTTGCTATTTTTGGCTTTGATATTGAATCTAGCGCATTTTGGGAAAATGGCATAAATGAAGTCAAAAATCTTTTAAGCGAGTTTGAAGTCCATTACAGCGCGTATAAAAAGGGGCAAAAATGACATTTGAAATAAGCGTCTTTCGCTTTGATTCGCATTTTGATTACAATGAGCATTATGAGCGCGTGAAAATTACAATCGATGAAAATTTAAGCCTAAAAGATTTGATGATTGAGGTGGAAAAAAAGTTGCAAAATTTCGCCTACGATAAGGAATCTTTTGGCTTTCGCATAAATGGCAAAGCGATTTTTAGCAATGTGAAGTTAGCGGATTTAAGGGCGGAATTTGGGGAGATTTTAGAGATGGATTCGCTTAATCAAAAATACGCGCTAAAAGATTTGCTAATCAACAAAGATGAGATTTTCGCGCATTATAAGCCAAAATTGGATAGTTTTGCGTTTTTAAATGACGAATCAAAACGCGAATTTAAAAAGTATATATTGCTAAATCTCATCTCTCCGCTTTCGCTGGAGGATTATATCGGCGATGGCTATGCTATGTTTATCAAATGGATGGCGATTCATTACCAAGATAATGCAAGGGAATTGTTAGATTCGACCTTTGATTTTGAGCGTGGAATCGCAAATCATATCGCCACAAAGGATATGATTTTTCCAAGCGATAAAAGTATTGATGATGAGATTGAGAGTTTGCAAAGGGAGCTTTTTAGTTTGAGACTGCCTTATGTTAGCAAACTTAAAAAGGCAAATGGCGCAAAATACAGCATTATAAAGGAAATTCAATGAAATTAGTCTATCATTATTACGATAATCTATCGCTAATTTCCTCTGCCCTTGCGCTTTTAAAGCGAATCGGCATTGAAGCGGTGGATAATCAAAAAAATGAGAAATTTGAATTTTACGGGAGCAATTTTTTGCTTGATGAAAAGCGATTTTTTGTCGCAAATGCCTATAATATCGCTTTGGCAAAAGAGAGGGAATTGCTAATTTTAGAAGATGACGCTTACAAAAATATCACATTTTCAAAAAGCCAAATTGATGAAAATCCAAATCTTTATAGTTTGGTTGAAAGCGAATTGGCGCGATTCAACCTACAATATTCGCAGGATACAAAAATATCGCATTTGGTGGAAATTTTAGGCGAATCGCTTGATAAAATAAAGGCGAATCTAAAAAGTGATTTAAGCGATTTTACCGTGGCGGTTTTTTGTAGCGATTTAAGCAGTGCCGAATCGCTTGGCAAAATTTTAGACGCGTTAAATTTAAAAGTTAATTTCATTGAAAATAGCGATTTTTTTGCTTTGCCAAATAGGGATTTAGCACTAAAATACAGCGCGAATCTCTTTGAAAATGCGCTTGATTGCGGAAGCGATTTTGTGCTTACAAGCTCCATAGGAAATTATGAGATTTTTGACAAAGAGCGCAAAAATCTAAATAAAATCGCCAATAGAGATTTGGGCAAAATGCCCGTGCTATTTTTGCCACAGCTTTTGCTTTTGGCATTTGGTGTGCGAAGTGAGAGTGCGCTAAATTTTCGCTATCATAAGTTTCAGCCCGAATTTTGCGAGATTCAAGGCTAAAAATGACAAGCAAAAAGGCTACAAAATGAAAACTGCGCTAAAGATTGCCATAAGCGTTGCGGTGCTTTTGTGTTGGCAGATTTTCACAGGCGACCTTTGGCTTGCTTGCATTTTGGGCGCATTTGTCTTTGCGATTTTATTTATCAGCCCTAAAAAACGGCAATCTTACGAGGAAGGCGATGAGTATAAAGCAATGGTAAAGGAAAAAAATGAGCGAAAATTATTTTTAGAGGAAGAGCGAATCTTAGAAAAGCAACAAGCCGCCGAAAAGCAACAGCAAAGCAAAATCAAAAATCAAAAGGACTAAATAATGGAAGTTTTACTTTTAATCATCGCGGGAATCGTGCTGTATATGCTATATACAAGCTTTAGTGATTATATGAAAAATCCTTACAAACTCCCTAGCCAAGAGATTGAGGGCTATAAAAGCGAGTATAGACCCCAAGATAATCCCTACATTCAGCTAACAGACGAGGATAGAATCAAAAAGACGGAGTTTGGCATATTAGCGCAGATTTTGGCAGTAATTGCGCAAAGCGATGGCAAAGTGTGCGCGTTAGAAAAAGAGCTAATTAAAGATTTATTTGATGATATGGCAAAGGAATTAAACGAATACAAAGATTACAATGACGCGCGGGGTAGTTTGCAAAACATCTTTGATGAAGTGGGTGGAAATGCGGATTTGGACGCACTTGCAAACGCCTTTGTCGAATCTACAAAGGGCGAATATAAAAAGCGCGTAAAAGTGGTGGAATTTCTCTTTGCACTCGCTTACAGCGATGGCGTTTTGGACGAAAATGAGAAAGAGAAAATCATCGATGTGGCGGCGATTTTTGAGCTAAATAATGATGATTTTAATAAAATCTATGATGATTTTGAGCAAAAATATAGCGCGAATGTGGTGGTTTCTAAAGACAAAGCATTAGAATTGTTAGGGCTTAGCGAGGGATTCACACGCGATGAGCTTGAATCTGCCTACCAAAGCGCAATCAAAAATAAAAAGCAAAATATTTTTAAAAATCTAAATAAGAGTTTTGATAATGATATTTTGCGCGAGATTGATGAAGCGCATAAGGTTTTAAGCGAATTGCTTGGAGATTCGGGGGATTTGGGCGAATCAAAATTGGGTGAATCTGCCGAATTTAACAAATAATTTTTATGAGACAATGCTCCCACTGCCATTTAAGCTACGATGAATCCGCACTTTTTAAAAAAGTCATAAATGGCAAAGAGGAATATTTCTGCTGTCGCGGTTGCGAGGGCGTTTTTACGCTTTTACTCGAATGTAATTTAGGCGATTTTTATGAGCGAATCGGCGAAACCAAACTCGCCCCACCAAAAGAAATCAGCGATGAT